>JAQTMD010000070.1 GCA_028714595.1 Candidatus Omnitrophota bacterium | reverse complement strand
CAAGACCACTGCCCGCAAAGAAGGCAATCACTACATCCTGAACGGCACCAAGCACTTCATCACCAACGGCGGCGATGCCGAGACCTATACGGTCATTGCCATGACCGACAAGTCCAAGGGCGCGCGCGGCGCCTCAGCCTTTATTCTCGAGAAAGGCATGAAGGGATTCACCTTCGGCAAGAAAGAGGATAAGCTGGGCATCCGGGCGTCATCGACCATGGAGCTCGTTTTTAACGACTGTAAGGTTCCTGCCGAGAATCTGCTGTCCAAAGAAGGCATGGGTTTTATCGTTACCATGAAGACCTTTGATATGTCGCGCCCGGGCGTTGCCGCACAGGCCCTGGGCATCGCCCAGGGAGCGCTGGAACTGGCGGTCAAGTACGCCCGCCAGCGCCGGCAGTTCGGCAAGTCCATCTCCACGTTCCAGGGCATCCAGTGGATGCTCGCGGATATGGCCACGGAGGTGGAAGCGGCGCGCAGCCTGGTCTATGCCTGCGCGCGTGCAGTCGATGCCGGAGAAAAAGACATCGGCGCATTCTCGGCAATGGCAAAGATGTTTGCCTCGGACGTGGCGTTCAAGGTCTGCGACAATGCCCTGCAGATCCACGGCGGCTACGGCTACATGAAAGATTACCCCATCGAGAAATATTTGCGTGACGCCAAGATCACCCAGATCTACGAAGGCACCAACCAGATCCAGCGCAATATCATCGGCCTGCACATGATCAAGTCATTGGCGAAATAAGGCGAGGTTCAATGGAAGGCGAAGATAGAAGGCGGTTCGCGCGGTTCAATCTGCTGGTCGATGTCGCCGTTTCCAAGCGCGACGCCACCGAATCCGAGAAAGTCCTTTCCACGAAAAACATCAGCCAGGGCGGCGTCTGTGTCGTTTCTTGCGAAGAATACCGGATAGGAGATCTCCTGAACGTCAGGCTGCGCCTGCCCGACGTGGACGGGAACATCGATGCCATCGGCAAGGTGGTCTGGGTCAAGCCGTGGGAAACCGGAATCGGCCCTCAGTCCAGGCGTTTTGACATAGGTCTCGAGTTTATCGGCGTCAACGACAGCCTGTACGCCAAGATCCACAAGTATTTATTCAACAAAGTAGAGAGATAATGAATATCATCGTCTGCATCAAACAAGTCCCTGAGACGACCGAGGTCAGGATAAACCCCGAGACCAACACCCTGATCCGCGACGGCGTCAAATCCATCATCAACCCGTTTGACATGTATGCTATCGAAGAGGCGGTTCGGCTCAAGGAGCGCTTCACCGGCAAGGTCATGGTCATCACCATGGGACCGCCGCAGGCAGAGGCAGCGCTGCGGGAGGCGATCTCCATGGGCTGCGATGAGGCGGTACTTATTTCCGACCGGGCATTCGCGGGGGGAGACACTTGGGCAACGGCAAACACCCTTTCCCATGCAATTAAAAAGATCGCCAAAGAGATGGGCGGTTTTGATCTCATCGTCTGCGGAAAACAGGCTTCCGACGGCGACACCGCACAGGTCGGACCCGGGATCTCCTCGTTCCTCGGTTTGCCGCAGGTGACGTACGTCAAGAAGATAGAGGAGATAAAAGACAATAAGGCGCGCGTGGAGCGCATGACCGAAGAAGGGTTTGACGTCCTGGAGACCCCGCTGCCGGCTTTGATTACCGTGGTCAAAGAAATCAATGAGCCGCGCATTCCGTCGTTAAAAGGCATGATGCGGGCAAAGTCGGCAAAGATCACTGCCTGGACCGCCAAAGATATCGGCGTGGAAGCCAAAGACGTGGGGCTGTCCGGGTCCCGCACCACGGTGGTCAATATCTTTACTCCGCCGCACCGCACCGGCGGCCAGAAACTCATTGGCGACACTGCGGAGATCGTGGAAAAGCTGGTCGGCTTGCTCAAGGCCGATATAACAGGTTAAAGCGAACATGGGTATCCAAGTCATCAACGAAAAATGCACGGGCTGCACCCTCTGCGTCAAGTCCTGCCCGTTCGGCGCCATTACCGTGGTCAATAAAAAGGCGGTCATCGATTTGCATAAGTGCAACCTCTGCGGCGCCTGCGTGCCGGCCTGCAAGTGTAAGGCCGTTTTCCTGGAAAAACCCGAGGCCGCGGCGCAGAAAAAAGATTTTAAAGATCACAAAGGCGTCTGGGTGTTTGCCGAGCAGAAAAAAGGCAAAGTCCAGTCAGTGGCATATGAACTGATCGGGAAAGCGCAGGAGCTCGCCGGGAAGCTGGATACGTATGTCGGCGCGGTGCTCATCGGCAACGACGTGGACAGGGAGGCGCAGTCGCTTATTTGTTCCGGCGCCGATACCGTGTACGTAGTGGAGTCGCCGCAGCTGGCGAATTTCCTGGATGAGCCGTACGCCAACGTCCTGATCAAGCTGATCAAGAAATATAAACCCGAGGTCGTGATAGCCGGCGCGACGTTCATGGGCAGGTCCCTGGTTTCGCGCGTGGCAGTCAACGTTGACTGCGGTTTGACTGCCGACTGCACCGGCCTTGACATCGACCCCGAGAAGAAGATACTTTTGCAGACCCGTCCTGCCTTCGGCGGCAACATCATGGCTACCATCATCTCGCCGAATTACCGGCCGCAGATGGCGACAGTCAGGCATAAGGTTTTTGTGCAGCCCGAACTCGATAAGAAGAGAAAAGGCAAAGTCATCAAGGAGGTATTTTCGCTCGAAGAGCTTGGGTCCCGCACGACCTTGCTTGACGTGGTGGAAGAAGTCGAGAACCTGGTCAATCTTGCCGAGGCCGATATCATCGTTTCCGGCGGCCGCGGTTTGCAGGCGCCTGAGAATTTCAAGCTCATCCGCGAGCTGGCAGAAGTCCTGGGAGCAGCCGTGGGTTCATCGCGCGCCTGCGTGGATGCCGGCTGGATCCCGTATTCGCACCAGGTCGGCCAGACCGGACGCACCGTCGCCCCCAAAGTCTACATCGCCTGCGGCATTTCCGGCCAGATCCAGCACCTGGTCGGCATGCAATCTTCAAAAGTAATCGTCGCCATCAACAAAGACCCCGACGCACCCATCTTCAAGGTCGCCACCTACGGCATTGTGGGCGACCTCTTCGAAATCGTCCCCGCCCTCACCAAGAAGTTCAAGCAAGTCCTCCGCAAGTAGGGGACGTCCCCGATTTTACTTGCCTTCCGGCAACATTGCGATACAATAATCTTGAAGGTTTGCTTTTTATGCGGAGGAATGCCCTCCGACAATAAGCTCGTAGCCAGGTTATTCACGTGTGACCGAGATCGGATGCTACTAGAGGAGCGGAAAATGACAGGAAAGAAGATACTGATCGCGGACGATGAGCCGGACGTGCTCTCGATCCTTGAGAAGAAATTAAGGTACAACGGTTTTGAAGTCCTGGCGCTGTCGAAAGGAAAAGACATCAACGACAAGGTCAAGGAATTCAAGCCCGACTTGCTCATCCTGGACATCGTCATGCCCGATATGGACGGCTATGCCGTCGGCATTCTGCTGCGCAAAGACAATGATACCAAAGCAACGCCCATCATCTTCATGACCGGCAAGGAACTGGAGTTTTCCGGGATGATCAAGCGTGCGCAGGAACTGGGCAGGTGCGATTTCATCAACAAACCCTGCACCTTTGACGACCTGCTGCAGAAGGTCAAAGAAGCGATCGGCTAGGGGAACACGTCACGAGGCGCGTATGAAGTATCTCAAAGATGAAAAAGGTTTTTATTCTCTTATCGGGATCCTGGTTGCGCTGGCGCTGCTTTTCTTTTTTGTCTATTATGTCATCAATACGTATTTTGGCTCAGGCTTTCCTTGGCAGCAGGGTACCAGGGGTTCAAACAATGCCGCCGTCAATTACCGGTCAGTGATCAATTCCACTCGAGAGAACATCGATACGATGAACACCAAGACCATGGAACAACTGCAGCAGATCGACGCTTTAAAGAAGTGATCCTTCCCGCAATACCTTCCTGAATTGCTTTCCAGTGATATGTTATAGTCTGCATATTTCTGCATATATAAGTTGAATAATGTTACTTATTACTTGCTAATGTTACATTAAGCTAGTAGATGATAGGGATAAACATAGTATAGTAGTATATGTTAAAATTTTCCTTGACATAAATTACAGTTTTTATTATAATTGAACCAAATAGCGTTTCGCCAAAAAGGAAAAAATGTTTGTAAGCGAATTGATGACGATCGATGACCTGTCAACTTACCTCAAGGTAAGCCGCAGGACCATTTACGAATGGCTGAAACAGAACAAGGTGCCGGCGCTGAAGGTCGTCGGCCAATGGCGTTTTAAGAAAGACAGGATAGATGAGTGGATGGAAAGGCAATCGCATGCGTGACCTTAGCTATGTGTTTCTTTTGTTCCGGTACGCGTCAGTGATGGCGGTCGAGGTGTTTTCGCGGCTGGCGGGCGCTGTTGCAACGGTAATCTCAATCCTACAACAGGGGGTAAACGATGTATTTTAAGAGGCTGGAGCTGGTGGGGTTCAAGTCGTTCATGGACAAGACAACGCTTAATTTCGAGCCCGGCGTTACCGCAGTCGTCGGACCGAACGGCTGCGGCAAGTCGAACATCTTCGACTCCATCCGCTGGGTCCTGGGCGAGCAGTCGGCAAAATCGCTGCGCGGCTCGAGTATGGAGGACGTCATCTTCAACGGCACGGACACCAAACAGCCGCTGGGCATGGCCGAGGTAAGCCTTACCTTTGATAATACGAACAAAGCCTTTCCGGTAGATTATGACGAGGTGCTGATAACGCGCAGGATCTTCCGTTCCGGCGAAAGCGAATATCTCCTGAACAAGTCCACCTGCCGCCTCAAAGACATCCAGGACCTGCTTCTGGGGACGGGCATCGGCGCAGAGAGTTATTCTATCATCGCCCAGGGCAAGATCGACATGATCCTGTCCTCCCGGCCTGAAGACAGGCGCCAGGTTTTTGATGAGGCCTCGGGGATCACCAAATACAAATCGCAGAAGCGCGAGGCAATGCGCAGGCTTGAAGAAACCGAACAGAACCTCCTGCGCATCAACGATATCATCACCGAAGTCAAGCGTTCCATCGGTTACCTGGAACGCCAGGCGAACAAAGCCCGCCGCTACCAGGCGACGTTCGACCAGCTGTGCAAGAAAGAGACTACGCTGGCCTTTGTCCAGAAGAAGCGCCTGATCGCGGAAAAAGAACGGCTGCTCAAGGAACTGGGGGGCTTGAAAGACACGGAAGAAACGCTGCATGTCGCCATACAGCAGGAAGAAGACTCTATTGCCGCGCGCAACGCCGAGATCAAGGCGCTGGATGAGTCCATCAACGAAACAAAACATACGATCCAGGCGCTGGAGAATGCCCTTGCCGCAGACCACCAGCATATCGCCTTTAACCGGGAGCGCATCAAAGAGCTGGAGAGCACCAAGGCATACCTGGAGTCGCAGGCTGCGGATTCGAGCTCCCGCCTGGCGCAGGAGGAGGCACAGCTGGAAGAATTCCGTCAGCAGTTGCAGTCGAGTAAAAAGGCGCTCGAAGAGAAATCGGCTGCCCTGCAGGACAACGAACGCCGGCTCGAGCAGCTCGTGGAAGCGATCCGCGTTTCTCAGGAAGCGATTGCCAGGGCCAAGCGCGGCATCCTTGACCTTGCCACCAGAGAGACGCAGGCAAAGAACGAACTGGTGGATTTAAACTCCAGGCAGCACGTCTTCCTTGCCAGGCAGAAGCGCCTTGAGCTGGAAAAGGCAAAGATCGCCCAGGAACGCATGGACGTGGAGACCAGCTTGTCCGCGAGCAACGCAGAATTGGGCCGCCTCGAAAACGAACAACTGGCCACCGACGAGCAGATTCATGTCGTAGGTCTCCAGGCCGACGAAAAGAACAGGACCCTGGCAGAGATAGTCCGGGAGATCGACGACCTGGAAAAACGCAGGACGTCCCTGGAATCACAGAAGGAATTCCTGGAAAAGCTGAAAAATCAGTATGAAGATATCACTGAATCCATGAACGCAGTGATCCTGCTGGACAAGGCTCCCTCGGAAAAGATAAACGGCCTGGTGGTCAAGGTCCGCCCGGAATCCGCGCAGCAGGATGCAGGTTCCCCGGCAAGTTTCAGGATTCAGGGGGAGGCAAAACCCATAGACCTCGACGCGCAAAAGGTCAGGGAACGCCTGGCTCAGGTCGTCCAGGAACAGGAAGCGAAGAAGGAAGCCAAGACCGCAGTCGAGGCGGCGCAGCAGCAGCTTACTGCTGCAGTGCAGCTGCTTACCCAAAGGCGGCAGGAGCAGGAAGTGGCGCTGGCCAACAGGCGGGCGGTGCAGAGAACAATCGTCGAGCAGTTCGATAAGGTAAAGCAGGAAGAGGAGATCATCGTGCTGGAGCTGGGCGACGTCAAGCAGGAGATGGCGTCGCTTACAGAAAAGGCGAATCTCGCCGAGCAGCATCTGGCTGCGGTGCAGGAAGAGAACGCTGCCATGGAAGCGGGTATCCATAAAGAACAGGATGCCATTGCTTCCAACTCCAAACTGAAAGAAGAGGTCCTGGTGGTCATCGCCCAGGTCAAGACCGAGATCGACAACCTGCATACGCGCCTGCATTCCGAAGAAGCCAATGTGCGCATGGCACAGGATTCGGTCAACATCAGCCGCGGTAATATCCTGAACCTCCAGAACAAGGGCCGGGAAACGGCGCACCGCCAGGAAGGCCTGACGGCCCAGATCACCGAGTTCGAAGAAAAGATCAACGCAACCAACGCGGAGATCTCGTCAAAAAACAAACTGCTCGATGAGAACGAGGCGCAATTCACCATGCTCTCCGACGGCATCAGCGGCATCGTCAAAGCCATCGACGACAGGCGCAAAGGCCTTGACGCGCTCAAGGACCGCGTCTATGAACTGCAGATGGAGGAAAAAGAACTCGACTACAAATACCAGAGCATGAAGGAACGCCTTGCCGCGGCGTATAAGATCGAACTGGATACGCTCATCGCGCCGGTCGAGCAGCCTCAACCCGCGGCCGCTCAGGCGCCGCAGCAAGAGGCGGCTCCGGGTCCCGCGCAGCCGCAGGCAGACTTGTCGCTTTTGGCTTTGCCGGCACCGGAACAGCCCGGCCCGGTACCGGAATTCGACCTCGAGGCCTTTGACGAAACGGCGCTGGGCGCGGATATCGCGACCCTGAAAGAGAGAGTGGATTCCTACGGCACGGTCAACCTCGTGGCCATCGAAGAGTACGATGAACTAAAGAAACGTTACGATTTTCTCACTCAACAGCAGACAGACCTCGTTACCGCCAAGGAATCGCTTCAGGAGGCCATCCGCAAGATCAATGCCACCACGCGCAAGATGTTCCTGGAGACTTTCGAGCGGGTGCGCGAGGAATTCCGTACGTACTTCAAGCTGCTGTTCAACGGCGGCGACGCGCAGATCTACCTGCTCGACGAGAACGACCCGCTTGAGACCGGCATCGAGATCATCTGCCGGCCGCCGGGGAAAAAGCTGCAGAACGTGCTTCTTTTGTCCGGCGGGGAAAAGGCCATGTCCGCGATCGCGCTCATCTTTGCCATCTTCAAGGTCAAACCCGCGCCGTTCTGCGTGCTCGATGAGATAGACGCCGCGCTCGATGAGTCAAACGTCGACCGCTTCGGCAGGCTCTTGCAGGATTTTGTGAGCACGTCCCAGTTTATCGTGATCACGCACAACAAGCGCACCATGGAA
>JAQTMD010000069.1 GCA_028714595.1 Candidatus Omnitrophota bacterium | reverse complement strand
CGATTATCCTCTCGTTCGTGTCCGGGTCGTAGACCTCGCGGAAGTTCTGGCCGCGCGCAGGATCCGTCTCCCCAGAGTTGTAGACCAGGAGCATGTTCAGGCAGTTCGCCGGATATTTGTAAGCGTAATCCCAGTGCAGAGGCGTGTACGACCCGTGCAGGGCGAGGGCCACAATCGCGGTCGCGAACCCGGGCTTTCCCTCGCGAAGGGACGCGCGCAACGCAGAGTCCCACGCGCGCGCCGCGGCAAGGGCGGCCGGAGATAAACCTGTGCCGGTCAAGACCACGATCGGCGACTGCGCTATCTTCTCGAGCGCGCCGTTAACTATGGATACTTGCGAGGGGGCAGCCATGTCATTATCTCCTTTCTCATGAGCAATTCATAAAACGCAAGGTACGCAATAAATACCGGAACGGAATGCCACAGCCGTGTCGGAAAATGGAACACCATCAGGGTGCCCAGTATCACGAGGCCCGTCATGGCGCGGAGCGTCCGTTCGTTCTTGACCTTGTAGAGCAGGACGAGCCATACGACGAAGGCGAGTATTATCGCCGCTCCTATGCTACCCATCTCCATCCAGAACTGGAGCCAGCAATTGTGCGTCTGCAGGGCCGGCGTCTGGTGGCCGGTCATGGTCTCTATTTCCCAGTATTCGTTCTCGGGGTATACGCCGAGTTCGACCAGGTCCCTTGACATCGCGGGGAAAACGAGCTGGAAGGTGGATATCCCCCATCCTTTTATCGGGTGCTTCAGTGTCAGCTCCGCGGTCCGCTTCCATATCGGTCCGCGCCCAGCGGAAAAACGCTTGGCGGCGTACTGCGGTATGCCGGCGACGAACAGAATCTCGATGACCAGTATCACGACCATGACCTTCATGCGCGCGCGCTTTATCTTCGCTACGCTGTAGAACAATATCCCGACGGCAAGGGCGGCCATCATGCCGGTCGAGTATGTTATGAACGCGATAAAGCAAAGGGGGATTATGTACCACCGGTTGCTCGTGAGCAGGAAAGGTGCCAGGCACGTTATCATGGTCGCCGATATCATCGGGTTTCCTATGGTGCCTATCACCATCGGCTCGGGCCGGTTGAAGTTAAAAAGCGTGTCGTGCCCCAGTAGCTGCATGGTCATGAACGCGCAGATGAGCAGGAAAGCCGACTGCACCGCCTTCTGTACAATGATATAGTCCTCCACCCTCATCTTCCGGCAGAGCAGGTAAAAGTACGCCGCGGCCACGGCCGATATCGTCATCATGAACGACCAGTAAGGCGCGGCCGACAGAAAGGATCCCAGGAAGGCCCAGAGGACGAGAAGTTTTGCCGGCCAGGGCGCATCCGTGTGGATGTAATAGAACGCCAAGAGCCCGGCAAGACCCACGCACCAGAGCCAGAGCATGCTGTTGACCTGGCAGGTCACGTTGATGTTTACTGGCGGCGTCATTACGAACACCGAGACGATCGCCGCGACCACGTACGCTATGGCCTTCTTCAAGTCTTCCCCTCCCAGAATGGGTGTATGGGCTTGCCTGTGTTCATTGGACAGTTTGGGTAATCGTACTTCGTGTCTTTCCTGGATATGCAGGTGCCGCCCGTGATCTGTTTGCCAAGGCGCTTATCGTATATCATGCAGGTCGGGGTGCCGAGGCGCGTAAAGAACAGGTACTCGCACCAGTGGAACAGGTTGCCTTCGCCCGCGAGGCAGCACTTGCCGCACCTGTTGCACTCTATCTTGTCCGCCTTTTTCGCCATAGGGGCTGGGGGAGCCGGTGAAGGCCCCCCCGTTCTCCTTTTAGTATGTCACCGTGCATCCGTTGTTGTATGCGATTACCCACCCTGTCGTGTCGTCAAGCCAGAGGAGGGTGATGTACTTGTCCATGCCCAGATACCCTGTTCCGGGTGACGCTATCTGGATCGTCGCCCATCCGGTGTGCGCAGTATTCGGGATGGCGAACAGGCTCGGGTTGATGGTCACGTTGAGGCCGGCATCGGCGGCCTTAAGCGTAATCATCTGGCCGGGCACGCCGGGGTCAATGTCGATCGTCTTGGTCGTGCCCGCGGAGAACTGGATTACTCCGTAGGCGAGCGCGGCGCTGTCTATGCCTGACGCCGTTGACACGCTCGTTGTAACGCCTGCCTTGTGCCCCGTTGCCACGACATTCGTGGCGAAGGTCGGGTTAGAGGCAGTCGTGCCGAGCAACCGCGAGTTCGTCCCATCGTGGTTATGCCCGTCGGAGGTGGTCCCGAATACCGCCTTCAGCGCGCGGAAAAGGTCCCCCTCCCCCCAGTTGTAGACGGTCGCGTTCGCCGTAGCGAAAGCGAATATCAGGGCCACGATGAGTACTGCTGTGATCACGTTCCTGTATTTCATCTCATCTCCTTTTAGGATTCCGGGGCAGGGGCTACTTAACATTTAATTGACCTAAATGCACGAGGCGATGGCAATTCGGGCAAAGAATAATAACATTACCAATTTTATATTCTCCGCCTCGATTACCATACTTTATCCTGTGCCTATCGCAAGGACCTTCCCAATTACATAAAGCACATTTTTTATTGGGAAATAATTTATTTAACCTTCTCCTTCTCCAGGGATTTATTGAAATCCCGTACTTTTTTGAATGATGAGAAGAGCAAAGTTTTCTAAATTTTCCATATCCTCGCGAAGATGCTAAATTACTGCATCCTTCGATTGTGCATTTTGGACGTTCTGTTAAGTTCCCCTGTCCCTTTCCCATGTTATTTTTAGAGGCCCTTATCCAGCGGATGGTCGGAGTTCAGGACTATCCTGGAGTCGATGCCGCCGGAGTCCATCGCCGCGCTGAACGTATGGTAGAACCGGACGTACCGAAGTACGCCTGCCGGTATTACCGCGTCCAGGAGAGTCACGCCTACCGCGCCTGCAGGATCCGCAGCTCCGGCCGGGATCGTTATCGTCGGACCCGTCAACAGCGTTGTGGGCGCTGCGAAGGTGTCCTCCGCGCAGGTCTGGAGCGTGGTGATTATCGTACCGCCGCCCGCATCCACGTACGCCGTGGATATCTTGGCGACTGCCCTCGCGCCGGGCGTCAAGGCGTTGCCGGCGGCCAGCGTGTCGATGTGAGAGCTTGACGCGCCGGTATCGAGGATCAGGTGGTTGTCATCGAACAATAAAAACGCATCCGTTATCATGTTATCGTTTCTCCTTTAGTTATCGGGTGCTGCGTTAAGCGATCGCCGTCTCCGCGTTGGTGATCTCGTCTATGCGGCGTATCGGTACGCCCATGAACGAGAGGGTCGGCCTGGTGATGCCGCCTGCGCCCTGCAGGTTGTCAAGCGTGATCCACGTGTTCGAGCGGCTCATCATCTTGACGCGCAGCATCATCTTGACGGTGTTATTGCAGTAGAACGCGAACCTCGCCGCGCCGGACGGAGGCGTCATGTCCAGGGCCATGCTCATCATCTTGATGATGTTGGCCGAGGTGTCCGCCACGTCGCCCGCGGTCAGGAGCGCGGTCGTGTCGATGTTGCAGATACGCACGACATAGCGCCAGTCGGCCACGACGAGCCCGACTTTGTGCTGGTAGTGCGCCACGAGCGCCTGGTACGGGTTGCCGGTCGAGTCGTAGACCATCTGCTCGCCCAGGTCCTGCTGCTGCAGGCCCGCCTGGCTGCCCTTCGGGTAGATACCGAACACCTTGTCGGTGTCCCATCCGACCAGCCATATCGACGTGAGGTTTGCCGCGCCCCCGCCGTTTATGATCTGGCCCGACGTCGCGGAGCCCGCGAGGGTGTAGTACCTCGGGGCGAGCCCGACGAAGCGCTCCGGGTTCACGTCCGTGTCGCCGTATATGAGCGACGACGCGAGGGACTGGGACATGCCCTCGATGATGCCCTTGTCTTCCTGCATCCTGAACGCCTGGGTGTTGCCGTTCAGCATGGCCAGATCCTTGTCGATATAGGAGTAGTTCTCCATCATACCGCAGGTCGTTTCGATCTGGTTCGTTGTGGTCTTAACACGCACGACGCCCTGGTTGAGCAAGCGCCAGGTCGGCGTGGGCAACGAAGCGCGCAGGGTGGACTTGTGCCCTGTCGGCAGGTTGCCTTCTACGAACGGGATATCATCGTATATCTCGTTGTAGTGGTTCATTACTTCGGCGATCGCCGCGGCCTTGCCGTTGGGGTCGATTCGCCTGGCTACGTCGAGTAGCGTTAGGCTTGTTGCTCCGAGAACTGCCATGTTTTAATCCTCCCTTGTTTAGGTTACGTTCACTGCTTGCTCGTCGGGTATAACACCTCTCCCGGCGTCTTCTGCCCGTCAGATGATGCGGGACCTCCGGGCACATGGTCCTCGCTTATCGACCTGCCCAGCTTTATGACGTCAGCTATCAGGTCCTTGTCGTTCGATAACCCGCTTGCGTTGAGCTTCTCGATGGTCGCGGGCGAGAAGAACCTATCACGGCTCTTTGCGGCGAACGCAAGCTCTTCCTTGTAGTTCGCGCCGAGTGTCTTGATAGTTTCCTGCTTAAGGCCTTCGACAAACCCCTTGAAGGCCTCCGCCTGCGCCGTCTCCTGGGCCCCGCGCATTTCGGAGTAAAGATCGACAAGCTTCTGCGCCTTTTCCTGCGAGAGGCCGAGTTCCTTGAATATCGGGGCGGCTTTCTCGACGAGTGCTTTGTCGAGGGTGAAGCCCTCCGGTACCTTGAAGTCCTCATACTTCTCGGGTGCGCCCTTTGCCGCTTCCGCTGCCTTGTTCTTCTCGATAAGGGCCGCCTTTTTGGTCTTGTCGGCCTCCTCGAGTTTATCGTCAGGCGTGTCGAGCAACCGCTTGTTCTCGGCTTCCTCTGCCGCCTTGGCTTCCTCTGCCGCGTCGTCCAGGATATTGCTGGGGTCCGCGTTAGGATCCTTTGCCGCTGCAGCCGCTGTTTCTGCTGCCTTCGCGGCCGCTGCCGCCTCGGGCGATCCGTCTGCCGGGGGTGTCACTGCTCCGGGTGTTTCAGGCATTTTGCTTCTCCTCCTCTTTTTTCTCCGCGGCTTCTTTTGATTTTCGCTCGGAGATGTGGTCGCGCTGTATCTGCGCGAATGCGTATACGTCTGCGTCGTTGACGTCGGCGAGTATCTCCTGGCCGACCGCCTGGATGCCGCAGGCCCTTCCCATTTCCAAGGCGTTAGTCGAGAATGGGTTCCGGGTCAGCCCCGTCTTCTCCCATACCTTCCAGAGGAACCTGCGGAACTCCGGGAGCTTGAGCAGCTTCTGCATGTCCGAGAGGTCCCGCGCCTTCTGGTATTCTTCGTCCTTCTTGATCTTGGCCGCCTTTTCGACGTCCGAGGTCATGAATATCGGCTTGTTGCCCATCAGGGTTGCGCTCCTGTTATGCCGGCCATCGTTGCGTCAAGGGCGCTGTTCGCGCCCACGGGCGTCTTGCCCAAGTCACTGGCCGCCTTCGCGCCCTTGGCCGCGCCTTCGATCATCTGGGACATGGCGTCGGCCTGCGCCTGCTTCGCCGCGGCCTCCGCGCGCTCCTTGCGCTTCTGGGTGACTATGATCACGTCGTTCATGGTCTTGGCCGGGACGCCTATGCTGTCGGCGTATATCCTGACCGTCTCGTCCAGGTCGTAGTTGTCGAGGACCGAAGCGTCCCCAGTCTTGCCGGCTATGTTGAGCCCGAAGCCGAGGTTCTGCTCTATGGCGGTTATGCCTATCATCTTCTGCGCCTGGGCGAAGATGGAGACGTAGGTGACCTTCATGGGCATACCGCCGATAAGCTCCTCGAGTTCCTCCGAGAGCTCCGGGAGCTGCCCGTTGCGGTTCATGATGTTGAACACGCGGTCTATCATCGGGTTGTTCTGCTCGTTGTTGAGCTTGGCTATGACCGGCGAGAGCATGTTCAGCTTCTCGGACTGCTTTTCCGCTATCTCGGTCGCGGTCACGTTGCTGCGCTCCATTTCGATCATCATCCTGAACAGGTCGTTGAAGAACGAGTCGTCCAGCGCCTTCTTGACCTCGAGGATGTCTTCGCGCATGGCGTTTATGTCGGGAGCTATCTGGTATGCCGGCTTGAGCCCCGCATTTGGCAGGAGCGCGGAGAACCTCGTCACGCCTCCGGGCAGGGTGTTGACCGAGCCCTGGACGGACGCGTCCGCCTGCATGGGCGGATTGATCGCCTTGTCGAGCGCCATCAGTTTCTGGATCTGCATGGTCTGGAGCATCTTGTCGTCACCGAGGACGTCCCAGCCCGGGGCGTAGCCGTATATATCCGTCGCACTTGTCGTAGACCACCTGGGTGCTACACACGGGAACTCCTCGAACCCGCTGCGGCGCAGGAAGGTGTCCGTTGAGGAGCCATGCTCCCAATAGATGGAGCGGTACGGCATGTTCCTGAAGTCCACGTATCCGGGGATGCGGCTGTCGTTAAACTCTATCAGGTGGTTGACCTTTATCCACCCCTCGGTGCTGTGTGTCTCGTATGAGGATTTAACGGAGGGGGACACGTTTTCTATGCCAAATTCGCGCACCAGTGCCCCTACCTGCGCCCAAAACTGCCTGCCTATGCCGTTTACCCTGCCGTCCGGTCCAATGGACAGGAAATACTCTCCTGCCGTAAAATTGCGGAAGCGCACCGTGTCCCGGTAGTCCTCGAGGATGAGCATGGCGGACGTGCCGAAGGTGGCTATCTCCTCGTAGGCTACGTGCAGGGACTCGTAGGCGTTGCTGTCTGCCAGGGTCGCATGCATGCGCCGGGCGCACTCGTCGAGGTATTCGCGGACCGGCTTGTACTGCTCCAGGTCCTTGTCCGGTAGGCCGAGCTTGAACCACGGCCGGGACGGCGATGTGCTGCCGGATATCATGCCGCTGGCCAGGTCGCGGATCCTGCGGCGCGCGTGGCTGTCTATCACGGTCGTGTGGTCTATCTTGGCGCCCGAGTTCGGGATGCCGCTGTTGAAGCGTCCCCTGGTCGGGTTGAGGTAGAGCGAGAGCTCCGTCAGGGCCGGGACCCATTTCGAGAGTTCGGTCTGCATGTAGCTGAACCGCTTCTCGAACGGCTCGCGCTTGACGGCCGTGTCCTGCTTCTTGTTCATTTGCGCATCGCTTGTCGGCATGTCAGCCACCCAGTGTGGTCTTGCTTCCGGTTGCGGCCTGCGTCAGCAGGTCGGGACCTGTGCCCATCACTCCGCCCGCGCCCGACTTCATGGTGCTCTGGAGCCCGTAGCGCATGGATGCCACCTTCTTGCGCTTCTTCTCCGCGGTCAGCGGCGCCGTTTCAGACGGAACAGCCGACGGCACAGGCGCCGGGGACGGTGTGGGTGTTGGCGTTATCGCTTGTTCTTCCTTCTCGTCCTTGTTCATGGGTCCTCCTTAAGATTTTCTCCCTGTCATACAGACAGATGTTGTTATGCGCGTCCCTTTGCCAATAGATATACTTCGCCCAGGGGTAGTCCTGCGCCCCCTTGTTTATGAACCCCTTCAGGATCCTGTTGAACGTACCGCGCTGCCGGTAGTCCTCGTGCACCCAGACGTTGTTGACCCAGACGTATTCGCCTCTCTTGTCGTCTGCCCCGGCCGCATCGACCATGCGTATCTCGGCGAAGGCGATGATCCTGCCTTCCGCGTCCTTCTTAACGAGGACCATGTAGCACCCCCATCGGGTCGTACTTCATTCCCGCGTTGGCGAACTCGAGGCCCGCATTGCCGACCGGGATGCCGATTCGGTTGAGCGAGTCGACGGCCACCTCCCTGGGGTTCTTCGCGAACGCGAACGCCGGGATGTAGGCCATCGCGTCTATCAGGTCATCATGCAGGCCCTTCGGGAACATGAGCAGCTCCGACTCCATCTCGGTCAGCCACGGCGCGTGTTCGGGGAGCCAGACCGTGTGCGCCTTGAACCGCGGCTGCAGGGCCTTGATGCGCAGTTCCTTCTGCTTCTCGGCTGCGAGCTCGAAGACCGGAAAGAACATGTTGCGCTTGGGCATCTCTTTCATTAAGAAATGAACGAGAGCGCGCTGGTATGCCACCTTTTCAATGCCCACCATCCTCGGTCTCCAGCGTTTTACGAGG
>JAQTMD010000068.1 GCA_028714595.1 Candidatus Omnitrophota bacterium | reverse complement strand
CGTGGGCCGGGATGCCGTGGAATGGGCAAAGCGCTGCCAGGACCTGGGAGCGGGCGTCATCCTGCCGACGAGCATGGACGGCGACGGCACGCTCAAAGGCTATGACCTTGCATTCACCAAGGCCATCGCGGACGCGGTGAGCGTGCCGGTGGTGGCTTCGGGCGGCGCAGGGAAACTGGAACACTTCTACGATGCCGTGGTCAAGGCCGGCGCACGGATCTTGCTGGCCGCGTCGGTCTTTCATTTCCGTACTATCGGCATCGGGCAGCTAAAAGAGTATTTGCGGCAAAAGGGCATTGTTGTCTCTTTGTAAATAAAGGAGGAGAGGATGGGATTGATTTTTCTTATCGTCATCATCGTGATCGCGGCCGCGGCCGTCGGCGGTGTCTATAACGGCCTGGTGCGCAACCGGCTTTTGGTCAAAGAGGCCTCAAGCGGCATTGACGTGCAGCTCAAGCGCCGCTGGGACCTGATCCCGAAGGTCGTGGATACGGTCAAGGGCTATGCCCAACACGAAAAGTCTTTGATGGAAAAAGTGACTTCCATGCGCTCGCAGATGGTCTCCGGGGCATCGCTTGCCGACCGGGGAAAGGCAGAGACCGAGCTCTCCGCGACCCTCAAGAGCATCTTTGCCCTTGCCGAGGCTTACCCGGACCTCAAGGCAAACCGGAATTTCATCCAGTTGCAGACGACGTTAAGCGAGATAGAAGACCAGATCCAGATGTCCCGCCGCTACTACAACGGCACGGTGCGCGATTACAACATGATGTGCCAGCAGTTCCCGTCGGGGCTGGTCGCCGGCGCCTTCGGGTTCAGGCCTGAGCCGTTCTTTGAGCTGGAATACGCCACCCAGCGGCAGTCGCCTGACGTCAAATTCGACTGACCCCCGCAACCCCCGGGGTTCAACCCCCGGGGTTGAACCCCGGGGGTTATAAGGAGTTTATGAGACGGGTTGCCAGCGTTGCAATTGCAGCGTGCTGCATTTTTCTCGGTGCGGGCCTTTTTTCGTCTGTCCGCGCCGACGAGCGCATACAGCTTTTCCGCAGCGATATCACGGTGAACACCGACGGGACCATCGACGTCATTGAGACCATCGACGTCTCCGTCGAAGGACGGGACATCAGGCACGGCATCTATCGCGATTTCCCCACCCGCTACAAGGACCGTTTGGGCAACAACTACGTCGTCGACTTTGAACTCGTGCGCGTGCTGCGCAACGGCGTTGCAGACGAGCGCCGCATCGAACCCCGTGCCAACGGCCTGCGTATCTACATCGGTTCGAAAGACCATGAGCTGACCCCCGGAGAATATACCTATACAATCGTATACCGCACCGACCGCCAGCTGGGATTCTTCAATGATTTTGACGAGCTCTACTGGAACGTCACCGGCACCGGTTGGGCCTTTCCCATCGACAAAGCAGTTGCGAACATAACGTTACCCGAAGAATCCGCCTCTCGCGTCATCTCTCATGCCGCATACACCGGAGCCTTCGGCGCGGGGGGGCAGGATTTTCGCTTTTCCTCCGGCTTTCCGGGCGACTTTCACTTTGAGACCACCCGGCAGCTCGGCCCCGGAGAAGGCTTTACCGTCGCAATCTCCTGGCCGAAAGGCGCGGTAGCAGCGCCCACCCTGGAAAAAAAGCTTTCTTATTTCTTCCGCGACAACCGCTCAGTGCTCATCGTGCTCTGCGGCGCGCTCTTTGTCCTCTTGTATTATTTCCTGGCCTGGTACCGCTTTGGCCGCGACCCGTGCAAAGGCACGGTCATCCCGCTGTTTGCCCCGCCGGAGAAACTGTCTCCGTACGAGATGCGCTACATCATGAAAATGGGCTATGACAACAAGGCATTTACCGCCTGTGTCATCTCCCTGGCAGTCAAAGGCTACCTCACTATCGCCGAGGCGTCCGGCCGCTACGCCCTGACCAGGACCGATGCCTGCCCGGAGACGCTTACCGCAGAGGAGCTCGGAGTGGCGAACAAGCTGTTCGGCTCGTCCAGCACCCTGGAACTGGACAACGTCAATCACTCGAAGATCAGTTCCGCGATAGGCAGCCTGCGCACCGGCCTTAAAAAGGAATTCCAGGGGAATTGTTTCCTGACCAACAACAAGTTCTTTGCTACCGGCGTGGTCATGTCGCTATTGCTGGTCTTGCCCGGGGTCGTCACCCGGAGCGCAGAAAAACAGGCCCTCGGCCTGTTCATGATCGTCTGGCTTTCTATCTGGAGTATCGGCGTGGCAGCGCTCCTGAAGCAGGTGGTGTCGCTGTGGAAGAGCGCTTTGCGCGGCGGTTCAAACAAGGCGCTGGGCGCAGGCAGCGCCATAGCCTTGACCCTGTTCGGCATGCCGTTCTTTATCGGCGAGATCGTCGGCATCAGCGCATTCGCCTACGCGGTCACGCCCGCGGTGCTTGCGGCGATCCTGGCCCTGGTCGCAATCAATGCGCTCTTCTTCAGGCTGCTCAAGGCTCCGACGACCACGGGAAGGGCCGTCATGGACCGCATCGAAGGTTTTAAAATGTATCTTGCAACCACGGAAAAAGACCGGTTGAACTTCACGGCTCCGCCGGACAGGACGCCCGAACTCTTCGAGAAATATTTACCGTACGCCCTTGCGCTGGACGTGGAGCAGCAGTGGTCGGAGCAGTTTTCCCGGGTCTTAAGCAGGGCAGGCCGGGACGGAAGCGCGTATCATCCTGCCTGGTACAGCGGCAGCCACTGGGATGGCATGCATGCCGGTTCATTCGGCTCGTCGCTGGGTTCCTCATTCTCCGGCGCCATTTCCGCTGCCTCGACAGCGCCCGGCTCAAGCCCGGGCTCCGGTGGCGGCGGCTCCTCAGGCGGCGGCGGAGGCGGGGGAGGCGGGGGCGGTTGGTAGGGGGCGTCCCCGAAATATATTGACAAGCAAATTAACCGGCCCTATTATAAGTACAACCGGGTTTTTCTTTACCTGTCGAACGGGCAGTGGCGGGCTGTATGCCCGCGCACCGGCAACAGCTGAAAAGAAATAAAATGAGCATACGCCGTAAACTGATCATTGCCGTGGGCCTGGCAATAGTCATACCGTTTTTGACGATACTCTACGTAGCGAAGAGCCCCTCTGTGTACGCTGCGTTCAGCAAGAACCTGGTCGTTTACATCTCCTTGTTCATCTCCGTGCTGGGCGTTGCGGTCTTCGTGGGTTTCATCCGGACGATCGTCGACTTCTGCAATAACATCAAGGTCATCTCAAAAGGGGACCTGAGCCGCCAGGTCGAGCCGAAAAAGTCCGAGAACATCGAGGAACTGACCGGTTCCATCAGCCAGCTGGTCCAGCGGATGCGCAGGGACGCGGACGACCTGGAAGACCGTACCATCCTCATCCAGCGTTTCAACAAAGAGATCGGCCGCATGAATGACTTCGTGAAATGTTTCCCCGAGGTCATCCATGAGCTGCGCACGCCCCTGATAAACATCGATATGGCGGTTTGCATGCTGTCGGTAAAGCATAAAGACGCGTTTGACGAGCATGATGCGCGCTGCGTCGGAAGTATCTCCTCCAACGTAAAACGGCTCTTTCAGCTGGTCAATAACATGCTCGATATGGCAAAGATGGAAACGCAGGGGCTATTGCTGCAGTACGTTTCATGCAGCGTGGACGGCCTGGTGCGGGAAGCGCTCGACTGCGTGGAAAAATGGCGGCAGAGCAGGGGCCTGAGCCTCGAGACGGCCGTTGCGCAGGGCCTGCCCGATTTTTTTGCCGATAAAGACCGGCTCGTCCAGGTCATGGTCAACCTCATCAGCAACGCGATAAAATTCACTCCGGTGCAGGGAAAGATCGTCGTCGGCTGCCGGCGGCATGCAGCGCCCCGGGATTTTACCGGTCTCTCAGACGATGAAAAAACGGAGTTCGTCGAATTCTTTGTCGAAGACACGGGCCCGGGCATTCCCGCGGCGCAGCAGGAGGCGATATTCGAACGGTACAAGACGATCAGCGGGGATGCGTCCGCAGTCTTCCACAGCACGGGCCTCGGCCTTGCCATTGCCCGTGAGATCGTCGAGCTGCACGGCGGAAAAATATGGGTGGAGAGCCGGGCCGGCAAAGGGAGCAGGTTCATCTTTACCGTGCCTGCCAGGACAAAGCCTCCGGCCGTTGAAACCCCTGTTCCCGCATGAGATCCCTTGCCGTATTCACCATGATTTTTTCGGCGTTTGTCGTGCAGGCTGCAGCTCAGGAGCCTGTCCCGGCCGCAGTTGACAGAGCGCCCGGGAACGCCGACGTTGCCATTGTGCAGGCCTGCCTGTATATTAAGGAAGAGCGGCTTGACGAGGCCCTGGCAGTGCTGGTCAAGGCCGTCGAAGCCGAAGCCGACAATGAAGCCGTTGCAGACTGCTACTTTAACATGGCGATATATTTTGCGCGGCAGGGCGATAACGGCGAAGCGATAAACCTTTTCAATAAATGCCTCCGGGCGCGTCCGGGATTTACCGCTGCCCTGCTTTTGCTGGATGCGGTCAGGCAGGCAGACCGTTTTAACATGGTTGCCGACATAGAGCGGCAGGCCCCGTTGTAAGAGCCGCGTGACATCCGTGCAGTAATTTTTGCCGGGCATTTGCCCGGCATTTTTCTGTCCGGCCCGCCCGGCCCACTTGCGCTTCACATTTTTGCCTGCCGATGGTATAATGGTCAATACGCAGCCAAAGCCCGATACGACAGAAACGGGGATATCTTAAAAGAGGAGCCAGGCCATGTTCCTTGTGTGGATAGTGTTCGTGGTCGCTACGGTCATAATCGCAGAACAGAAGAAACGCAATGCGCCCGGTTGGTTTTTCCTGGGCCTTTTCTTCGGGCCGCTCGCCTTCATCGCGGTCATGCTTCTTCCCAAAAGGCAGGCGAGCCCGCCCTCCGGCATTTTTACCGGACCCGTTGCAGCCTCCAAAGATTCGCTGAAAGCCGAGCTGGACATTTTGCACCAGCAGCTCAATGTCTTGAGCGCGCGCGTGCAGCATTTGGCGGTCAAGATCGAGGGGTCCCAACAGCCGGCGGCAGACCAGCCGGCTTCGCCGCAGATTGCTCAGCCGTCGCAACCCGCGCAGCCTGTGCCGTCGCAGCCCTCGCTTGAGCCGGCAGATACAAAAGCGGCTTCCGGCCGCCGGGTAGACCTCGAGGCAAACCTGGGAAAATACTGGCTCAACAAGATCGGCATCATCATTTTTTCCCTCGGTGTGGCGTTCCTTTTGACCTACACCTTCGCGCATTTCGGCCCCCTGGCAAAGATAATCTTCGGTTACGCGGTGGCGGGCGCGCTCTTCATCGCCGGCATAAAACTGGAACAGAGCGAGCGCTTCACGAACTACGGCAGGGTCCTGCTCGGCGGCGCCTGGGCCATCACGTATTTCACCTCTTTTGCCATGTACCATTTCCCGGCCGCGAAAATCATCGACAACCGGCTGCTGGACCTGGTGCTGCTGGCCGCGGTTTGCGCAGGGATCATCCTGCACTCGCTGCGCTACCGGTCCGAGGCCCTTACTGCGATCGCGCTCTTCATCGGGTTTGTCACCTGCGTGCTCGGCGATGTGAGTTCATTCGCGCTGGCGAGCGCCTGTGTGCTTGCGATCGCGGCGCTGGTGCTGGTCTGGCGCATGCAGTGGGTCAGGTTCGTTTTCCTGGGGATCGTCCTGACGTACCTGACGCATTTTGTCTGGGTGATCAAACAGATCGCCATGACCACGGTGCCGGCAGGCGCCCTCAACGTAGAGAACATCCTCTTTCATTTTGACGCCGGGTTCCTGATCATCTACTGGGTGCTTTTTACCGTTGCAGTGCATGTGCTGCGCAGCGAAACGCGCGACCCCTCGTTCCGGAAACTCGCGGCTGCCAACTTCTCTAATTTTCTCCTGTTCTTCCTTATGTTCTACCCCAAACTGCACTATTTTTATCCGGACCAGCGTTTCAACGTGGTGCTCGGCTTCGGCCTGGCATACCTGATGCTGGGTTTTATCTGCGAGCTTATCAAGCGACATGCCGTCGTCGTCTCCGACATCGTCGTCGCCGTATCCCTGATCACTGTGTCGGTGCCGCTGAAGTTCATGCCGTACCATACCTCGGTCGTCTGGTTCGTGGAACTGCCGTTCCTGCTTTTGGTGGGCATGATCTTCAAGCGAAGGGTGTACCGGTATCTGGGTTTTGCGGTCCTGGCTATCCTGTTCGTGAGGTTCGTGCTCGGGTTCTACGGGTCCGGGGACGATACCTTGTGGCTGGGCACGGTGCGTACCACCTGGCAGGCGTTCCTCGCGTTTATCGGTTTTGTCTCGACCGCGGCCTGCTACGCGCTCTATCGTTCCCTGCACAAAAAAGATGATTGGGAGTCCGTCGTGCGCCATTTTTATTCCGGATTTGCCGTCGTCTACCTTGCGTTTTATCTGAGCGAGGTCGTGCGCGAGCCGTGGCTCGCACTGGGGCTTTCGTTCGCATCTTTGGCGGTTTTTGTCGCAGGGGCTTTGCTCAAAGACCGCGTGGTGCGCTGGTACGGACTCATCGTCATGGCAATCGCCGGGGTACGGTTTTGCTTTGACCGTTACGATGCCCCGGCAGAGCTGCAGCAGCTGGCGCTCACCTACGGTCCCATTGCCTGCGCGTTCTCGGAATACGCGGCCTTTCGCCTGCTCAATCGCAAAGGCCTGACCGTCGCAGGCGAGTCCTGGCTTTCCCGCGTGCTGTTTATCTGCGCCGCGTCTCTGGGTGTGTTTGCGGCGGTGGTCTACGTGCAGCCGATGTGGATCACCTTGAGCATCGCGCTGCTCGGCCTTTGCGCGCTTGTCTGGGGAGCGAGAAGCCGGGAGACCTTTATCCGCGTGTACTCGCTGCTCGTCCTGGGCCTGGGAGCGCTGCGGTTTTCCTTCATCGATTCCTATGGGGGGATGTCGGACGTCGTGCAATGGTCTTTGATCGCGGCAAAACTTTTCTTTGCCTACGCCGCATATTTTGTCTATCGTGCGCTGGCGCTCAAAGGCCGCCTCGGCGACGGGGAGAAGACGCTGACCGGTGCGGTGTTTTACGTTGCCGCGGCCTTGACCGTGCTTGCTGTCTTTAAATATGTAGCGGGCACCTGGGTGTCTTTGTCGCTGGGCGTGGTGGGCGTGGCCATGTTCTCCGTCGGGTTCCTGGTCGGGGAAAAGGTCTTCCGTCACGGCGGTTTCATCATCTTCGGCCTGACCCTGGCGCGGGTGGCGTTCGTGGACCTGGCAGGATTACCCATCATCTACAAGATCGTCAGTTTCATCGTCATCGGCGTCCTGTTCCTGGGCGTTTCCTTTATCTACACCAAATACCTCCTCGACAAAAAATAGGGGACGTTCCCTTAAAGAAGAAAGGAAGGGCAATGAAGATAATAAAAGTTATACTCGTATCGCTTGTAGTCATCGTGGTCGTCGCCGTCGTCGGCCTGATTATTTTTATCAAGACCTTTGACGTGATGAAATACAAGCCGCAGATCGTCGAGCAGGCACAGGCGGCGCTCGGACGCAGCGTTGACTTCGAGAAAGCCGCGCTGGGTATCTCCTTAAGGCAGGGCATAAGCGTCAAGATCAATAACCTCAGCGTTGCCGAAGACCCCAAATTCGCCAAAGGCGATTTTTTGACCGTCAAGGAGGTTTCGCTCGGGCTTGACGCGCTCGGCCTGCTGCAGAACAAAGTGAATATCCCGTCGGTAATCATCGATTCTGCGCGGGTGAGCATCATCCGCGACAAGGACGGCGCCATCAACGCCGCCGCCATTGCCCAGCCCAAAAAAGAGGAAAGCGCCCCGGCTGCCCCGGTAAGCCCGCAGTCCCGTACCGACGGTCCCTCTTTGTTTGCGGCAGTTGCCTATGCCCGGCAGCCTGCGATCCCGGCCCCGGCGCTGCCGGCCGTCAACATCGCTTCCTTGCAGGTCATGAACTCCACAGTGGTCTACCTCGACAGGATGTTCGAGCCTGCGCTCTCGGTGGAAGTCACGGACTTCGACGCCCAGGTGCGCGGGTTCTCTCTGGACAGACAGTTCTCCTTCACAGCCCGGGCCGCGGTCTTAAGCCGGAAACAGAACATCAATGTCATCGGCTCCGCCCAACTGGCTATGAAGACCAATTCCGTGACT
>JAQTMD010000067.1 GCA_028714595.1 Candidatus Omnitrophota bacterium | reverse complement strand
CCATCTGCGCCTTCCCCAGATCAAAGGTCATCACCAGGTCATAGGTCCCGGGTTTCAGCGGTTCGTTCGAGACTGCGGAAAGCGCGACGATGTCCCCGGGCAGGGTGTAGGCGTTGTTGAATTTTCCCCGGCTGTACACCATCCCCCGGCCGTCCATGATGTGGAACAGTCCTTCGGTCGTGATGTCCTGGGTGCCAGTATTCTTCATTTCGAAGGAAACGGTAAACGTCATTTCCTTCGGTTTTTGCGCGATCGCGAATTTATCGAACGAGGCCTGACGGCTGGTCTTGCCCGCGGTGTCGATATAGAACAATGACCCGATCCGCAGCATGACATTCATGCCTGTCCCCTGCTGGACGCCCCCGCCGATCGAGCTCTCGAAAAACAGCACCGTGACATGCACCCCTTCGGAGTCCGGGGGGACTTTCACGGTATAGTTGACGCGCTGTTTGCTTAAGGCAGGGACGATGAAGTCGGAAGGTACGAAACTGATCCAGCGCGAGGCTGAGCGGGGCATCGAGCCTACCGGATAGAAATCCTTTGAACCGTCGTGGGCAAGGCTGTATACCCAGTCTTCGGCGTATGCCTTTACGATGACATCGGAGGTCGTAGGATTCTCCACCTCGATGACGCCGCTGTGTGCCTGGCCCGGTTCCAAAGAGAGCCTGACCTTCGTCTGATCGATATTCAGGGTCGCCGACCAGGCAGAAGGCGCGATAAAAAGATTGGCAAAGTATAAAAATAATAACAAAAAATTTTTCCTCAGCAATACCATAAGGAATTTTCTGTCCATCTGGTAATCCTTTGTTTGCTCCCTCCTGCCCCGGGGACTTCCGTTCGGAAGGCCCGGGGCAGGAAGGTATCTGAACCGATCGTTTACTGCGTCGTAAGGGTCAAATATACAGAACCCGAATAATCGGCTGCAGGCTGCGTCTGCGGGATAGGAGTGACGCCGGAATTATCGGTGGTATTATTACCGGTACCGATCCCGTAATAGATCCTCAGCCAGCCCGTCGGAAAACTGTTCTTTGAGTACGCTCTTCCGTCGCTTGCGGCATAACTGACTTTTCCCCCGGTCAGCGCTGCTTCAGTCGTGTTCGTGAGCTGCCTGACGAACGAGACGTTGATGTGGCTGTCGAGGTTCGTTCCAGCGCCGGAGACCGGATTCGCATAGTGCGTCACCGTCCAGTTGTTCGCGTTGGTATTGACGCCGACATCCATGAAGAAGTACCAGACCGACCTGAAGATATGATACACGGGATCAAGATAGAGCGTGCCGAAATTGATCTCACTGGCGGGTTCGGCGATCACCGGAGTCCCCGGAGTGATCCGTGTAATGTTGGCCGTAATGCCTGTCTGGTTACCGATGCTTGCCCGCACCGGTATCGAGGGCGTGGAGACCTGGGCGTAGCAGATAGTTGCCATCCCGACGACCAGGAGTGCGCACACGGCTTTTGTTAACGTGGCTTTCATGTTATTCACCTCCTTTCGCTTTCTTGTGTTAAATCTCTGAAATCGTATACATGACGCTGGCAGAATAATCGCCAGCGGGGACATTGACGGACGGACGAAGTTCGTATATGACCTTAAAAGCGTCGGGCGAACCTGCGGCATCGGAAACAAAAAGCACGGTGTCCGAGGTTTTTACCGGCTCAGGCAGCGGGAATTTCAGCGTGCCTTTGGCGGTATCGATCTTTTCCGTGCGCACGGTGAAAAATTCCTGCGGCATGACCGAGCCGTCGCGGCTTACCAGTTCCGAGGAAAACTTTTGACTGACCTGGTACGGTTTTGCATTGTTGGTCCGTATCTCGATGATGACCGTGTCGGCTTGGGTCGAAGTCACGTTCGGACCGGTACGGAACTCTATGATGCCGCTCTCCTGCGGCTTGGCGACCAGATCGAAGATGCGCGGGACCTCCACTTCGCAGTCGAGGGCCGCGAGCATGGTTTGCCCCCCGGCAAGCCCGTCGACAAAGTAGTTGACGCGCGAGCGGTACAGGCCCGCGGTATATTTTTCGGCCGATGCGAGGGTATAGGTGATCAGGAATTTCTCCGGTTCTCCCTGTGCGGAAGAAGTATAGACGACCTGCTGGCGCTGCGTCAGCGTATCCTCTCCCCCGGCAACAGTCCCCCGGGCGACCGACTGAAGGGAAAAGTTGATCGCGCCGTCGGGCAGTACCTCGCCGTGCTGGCTTTCAAAGGGCCGGGAAAGAGCCTGCATGATCCTGAATTGTCTTCCCATGATCCCCTGGATGGTGACGGCGCACGAATCTCCGTAGGGGGTGGCGTTTGATTTGGACAACCGCAGCACCGAAGTCGCACGGACGGGTTTGATCTCGATGGATGTTGCGGCTGAAACTTCCGCAGAGACGTTCAGGATGACGGTGACGGGATTGGCCGAAGACCCGACAGGCTCAAGCACGAAGGCGATCCTGCCCCGGTACGAGCCGGGGGCAAGCGGTCCGCGCAGCCCGTACACGAGCCTGAAAGAATCAGAAAGGCCTGTCGGGCCGGAGGTGTACAGGATGGTACGGGAGCCTGAAACGGGAAATCCCTGTGAAAGACGCAGGGTACCATAGGTATTGCTGCCGGCGAGGGTGTTCACCAGGAAATTCGACTGGTGCAGGCTGTACCCTTCGTTGTTCGTGAGCGGGTCGAGCAGCGTCTGGATCACCTGGTACCGGGTACCGGTGTCCGAGGTTACGTTGACGACGAGCTCCTTATCAACGCCCATATCCTGCGCGCTGATATTGCCGAAACGCAGGTCATAACCTCCTTCAAAAGGGCGGACGGAAATGCTGAATGCTGCTTCGGCGGGCTCGGTCCAGGAAAGGCAGGAAAACCAGGCGGCCACAAAAATCAAAATCACATATTTCTTCATCTCTTTTTCGGTGATATTATACCCCCGTTGGAAAGATACTGTCAAGAAAAATCAGGCCCGGAGAATAAAAAAACCGGCACGACCCTTTCAGAGCCGCTCCGGTTGCATGCGACACGCTTTGCCTGATGTACCTCCACACCAGGACCAGGATTTGTTATAAAATAAGTATAGCACCAGAGGGTCATAATTTCAATCTGCAGAAGGAATTAAAACTTTCTGCGGTAGTAGAGCCGTATGATATGCTGCGTGTCGATGGTCTGCAGGCCGCCTCCGAACGGGTTTGTGGACGAAAGCTCCATGAGCGGGTAGTTCGGCGATACGCCGTATTCCAGCACCAGTTCATCGTCCTCGGACGGACGGTACCTGCCTGCAAGGAAAACGTTGTGATGTCCGACGGATTTGGTGTCGCCCGCGACAAGCCGGTCAAGGTCGTTCCAGATCGAATAGGTATAGCGCAGGTACAGTCCCAGTTTTTCCGTCGGCAGATACCCGACCTCGAGGCCGATATGGTTCATGTCGTCCGAGATCTGCCCGGCCTGGTCGAACTGGTTGCGGGTATAATCCAGGTATACCTCGAGCTTATCGACCGGCATGATCCGCATGCCCAGCTTGAAGATGTTATAGAACTCGTACGGCGGCTGGGGGAAATACTGCTGGTCGTAGAGGAATGCCCTGTCGCGCAAATACGTATTTCCGTATTCGGAGTAGGCCAACGACGGCTGGGCGCTGTTCAGGATGCCGCGCGGGAAGTTGTCGTAGGCAAGCGTATAATCGTTGGTGCGCTCATAGACGCCGTTGACGCTGAGCCAGTCGGTAAGCGCGTATTCCAGGCCCACGGAGCCGGTTTTGAGCGACGGGTCTTTGCCGTCGTCGATGGGGTCGCTTGACCAGTCGGTCAGGTATTCTCCGGTTTCCGGGTCGTACAGGAATGGGTCGACGCCTCCTTTTGTCCTGGGCATATGCTGGTATATACCGAGTGCTTTTGCGGTGAGCCGTTCGTTCACCCTCCAGGTCAGCTCGTCCCTGGTCACGGTCTCCACAAACTTTCCTTCGGTGGTACGGACATTCCGGATATCAAAGAGGTTGTCCACTTTTTGGTCCCAGGAAGCTTCCCAGCGCAGTCCCAGCGCGTCCCTGCCGATATCGATACCGTTTCCGATGGCAAAGGGCCTGACGTCGTCGTATTTCATCGGAGGATAGTAGAGCCCCTGGTAAAAATATTCGAGGGGCCGGTTGAAGTGGATGTGGCGCGACCAGAACGAATCGCGGCGGGTCTGGCGGTAGCTTGAGAGCGCGGGGTCAAAGCCTTCGTCCATGTGCGCGGCAAAAAACCGCAGTTTCGACATATAGGGCTCGCCCTTGTCCGGCTGGATCGCGTCGTAACTCGTATCGAGAATGGGCTTTGCCGGGTACCGGGCGACCAGGGAGAACAGGTAGGCATTGCCGCGGGCCTTTGTCTCGAACTCCGGGCTGGAAAGGTCGTACTGTGAATTCGAATGAGCGACTTCTGCCGAGGCCTTCGCGCCTTCGATGAACTCGAAGGTCGCATCGGCTGCAATGACCTGGTTGCGCATGTCGGTCTTTTGTTCGTCTTCGGTGAAGCCGATCCGCATGGTGTGCGTTGCGCCGATCTTCAGGTTATCGGAAACGGCCGTGACAAGCCGGGTCGCGCCGCTGATATTGTCGTAATCGGAGTAATCCTGCCAGGGGTCTTTGGGTGTCGCCCAGCTTGTGGTGAAGTGCGTGCTGTCCGTAGGTTTTCCCTCCAGTGTCAGGCCGCGCAGCGAGGTAAGCCGCACGCCGCCGGAGTCCCTCACCATGTACGAGATGGAGTTATCCCAGTATCCTTTCCTGAAACTTACGGGCGCAGCTGACGAGTTATAATTGCCGGTCTGCCAGCGCCTGATCCACGGGCTGTCTTCCCAGAACATCCGGTTGTTCGAAAGGCGCAGCGGGTCGTCCGAGGTGTAGGCCTGGGCCTCGGTGGCAAACGGGAAAACGCGCAGCTTCAGGCTGTCGTCGTTCTTGTAATCGAACCAGAGTTCGCGCACCGGCTGGAAGTCCCGGTGGATCTTCATCTCGGGTATGGTGATGATGTTTCCCCATGTCGTGGTAATGGTGGTGGGCACGGTCTTTCCGTCTTTGACCTTAATCTCGGGCAGGTTAAAGGAATCGCCGTTCTGCAGGGTATACACGGTTTCGTTCAGGGTATGACTCGTGTTCGACCAGTATTTTAACTGCACGCGTGCGCTGTCTCCTCCGGCGCCGACTAAAAGCAGGGTGTCGCTGGTGCCCGTGAACGCCCAGGGATCGACGAATATCCCGGTATGAAAACCGAAACCATCCTTGGCGGGATCGGTGTCGATGGCCAGCTTCAGGCGGTCATAAATGGCGGGGTCGAACGTTTTCTCTCTGCGGTTAAGGGAGTCGGTCGACTGCATGCGTCAGTTCTTTTCGTTCAGATCGAAATTCGCGCGTTTACCGATCAATTCATCGTCCTCATATCCGAATGAGGCCTGGACTTCTCCGCTCACGAAGAACGGGCCTGTTCCGGCGGGTTCTTCCACCGGTGCGTACAATTGCTCGACGGGGGCGGGCGGGGCAAACACCGGACCATAGGCCGGCGTATATACGTAGAACTGCTGTTGTTTTTCTTTTTTGGGCTGTTCCAGATTGTCCAGGGTCCTGGCGATGATCAGCTCCCGGCTGGTCGCTTGAGTCGAAACGGGCTGGGCATAGCGGACCGGCAGCGGGGCTTCCACGGTCGGATGTTCTCCGCTGATCTTCCGGAGGTACTCAAGCGCCACCGGATTCTGCGGATCCACCAGGATGACTTTTTTGAATTCGTGAAGCGCATCGTTGTAGGCGCCGTTGTTATAATACGTGATGCCTGTCTCCACAAGATAGTTGACTGCCTGTGACTGAGCGTTGCACAGGCGGGCGGTTTGCCCCGTCCAGGAAAGCGCGGTTACCAGCATCGTGATCACGAGACATTTCTTCATTTTCAAACTCCTTATTCAGTTTACAGCCAAAGAACAAAAAAACCGGTACGACCCGTTTGACAATAGTCTTTCCGGCTTAAAAGTTTCATCCGTGGCGTGTTCCCGATGTACCTCCACACCGGGAAACCGGATTCAAATTGTCGTAGTACTTCCTAATCTATGTCCTGATCATGGCGGATCAGGTGTACTTCATCATCTGCTCAGGAATGGATTGAAGCATGATCTTGAGCGAGTGCATGAACGTGACCAGATACAGCCGGCCGTTCGAGATCGCGTAGACGCTCCCCTTCAACCTGCAAAAGAACTTTTCCGCCTTCTGCTTGGTGTTACGCTGCTTCACGATCGATAACTCCGGCGACTGGCGCTGGATCGTTTCTTCGGTCACTTCCTTGACGATATAGATGAAGTGCCTGCGCACGGTCGTCCGTATGCCCGCCTTATCAAAGATCTCGGCGCTGGAAAGGATCTTTCTCTTCCGGTTCTCTGAAGTCAGGTTGCGGAACACCAGGTCTCGCATGAAGAGCCCTCGTATTTTTTGAGCCGGGCCACACAAGGTTTTCCCTTTGTTGTGGCCCGGCTATCCCCTTTTTCTTCCGTATAGTCCGCATCCCGCGGACTGCTGGTGGGGACGTCAAGTCCAAAAAGAGAAAATCCCTATTGGCCCATTAGGTTGATCCTAACTTAGTAAACACTTTTATAAAATACTTATAAAAAGAGTCAAAAAAAATCCCAACTAATTACCAGACCTGAAGTTCCTTAATCTCATTCTAAGTATACCTTCTTTCTCAAGTATTTTCAAGTAATTATATAACAAATAGGAAAACGGTTTCTCAGGCTGAGGCTGAAGGAACAATTTCATCTTCCCAACTTTAACCTGGGTTCTTTCCCCTGTAACAGCCTTTGGATGTTTGATTTATGACGAACAATCACAAAAAGTGACAAAAAGATACTAGTTGCAATTAACACCGGTGATTGTTTAAGAAGAACAGACAGGAAAGGAAAAGCAATCGCGCTTGCAAGAGAGGCGGCTGAAACGATCCTCGAGAAAACAAACACAAGCACCCAGATCAAAAAAAGCAAGAGCAGCACAGTGCCCAGGTACGGCGTGTATATTGAGAGGCCGATAAGCACTCCGAGCGTCGTAGCCATGCCCTTTCCCCCTTTAAACCTCAGGAATACGGTCCAGGTATGGCCGATTATTGCGCAGATCCCGCAGAGCAATCGGAACATCTCGGGGGAAAGGATCGCCGAACCTGAATTCTGCTGCGCCAGAAGTACGACTGCCAGACCTTTGGCAATATCGATCGCAAGGACCGTCAAGCCTATGCCCCTGCCCAGGATGCGGAAGGCATTGGTTGCGCCGACATTGCCCGAGCCGTGTTTGCGGATGTCGATACCTTTTGTCAGACGGCCGAAGATGTATGCCGTGGGTATCGAGCCGATCAGGTAACTAACCGAGAGGGCGATGATTGTCGTTAGCATAGAGTATCTTAAACCCCCGCATAACGTAGTCTGTCCCGGAAATGACGGTAAAGGCCACGGCAGCCCACCAGAACACGAACGAAACCGGAAGCTGCAGCATGACGGCGATGGCAGTCGCCATCTGGAACGTCGTCGTAAGTTTACCCCATCGGGTCGGCCGGATGTCGATCTTCTGTTTGACGATGAACAGGACCACGGCGCCCAGCAGGATCAAAAGGTCGCGGCTGATCACGATCAGCATCACAAAGAGCGGGATGCGGACCGGAAAATCCACGAAGCACAGGCAGATGAACGCGCTCATCAAAAGCAGCTTGTCTCCCAGGGGATCGAGGATAAGTCCCGCAGGCGACTGCTGTTTTGACTTCCGGGCGATGTAGCCGTCCACCGCATCCGAGACGACCGCGAGGATAAAGATCCCCAGGGAAACCCATCGCAGGTACTCGCGCCCGGGTGCGTAATAGACGATGCTGGCGATAAAAAACGGGACGCTCAAGATGCGCAGCGTGGAGATCTTATTGGCGAAATTCATCGCAGGATCCTGATCCTGGTCAGCGGCCAGTAAATGACGATTGCCTTACCCAGGACATTCTCTTTCGGGACGAATCCCCAGTACCGGGAATCCTGGGATGAGCCGGAGTTATCGCCGAGCACAAAATACGAATCTGCCGGGACCGGGACTTTCTGACCTTTGATCGCGTATTTGCAGGTCGGGTCGCCTTCGCGGCAGTTATAATAGTAGTTTGAGTTGAAGACCGGTTCGGTAAC
>JAQTMD010000066.1 GCA_028714595.1 Candidatus Omnitrophota bacterium | reverse complement strand
GAGGACAAGCGAAAATTCGTGTTTGAGCGGCCGGTAGAGGTAGAGGCGCGCCGAAAGAAGTAATGAAAAGCCCAAAATGATTGCGATGCCGATAATAACGAAGCTCTTATAATCGCGGGCCGAGGCTTTGGTCTTCTTCTTTCTGACGACGGGAGTATCGAGGTAGATCTTTGCCAGGTGTTCGTAGATATCTTTCTTGTCCATGGAAGTATTTTATAGCACAAATACTCCGGCATGTCAAGGGTTTATGTGCGGAAAGTAATTTCTTCCGACAACTAGATATTGTGGTAAACCGTATCGGGGAACATATGGCTGGTAGGAACGTAAAACTGAACGGACAGGCGGACCGGAAGGATCCTGTCTCCGTCCCGAGACTTCAGGGAGTGACGGGGTGTTTCAAATACTCGGGGATCTCCTTGTCGATAAGGGCGTAAAAGTTCGACAGGTGCATGCGGAAGAGGCGGTCGAAGTAACCGGGATAGTCTTCGCCCAGCCACCAGTACCAGTCGCTGCCTTCCAGTATGTACATCTGCTTCCAGGCGAGGTCCGTGACCGGCTTGCCATGCTCAAGCATTTCTTGCAGTTCGCGGCGCGCGACCGCCAGGTAATCCCATCCCCTGTTCTTGTAGGGGTTGTTGATCCACTTGGAGAACTCACCGTAGATCCACGAGCCGGCGGCAAGCCGCGGTATCGTGCTCTGCGCGGGTTTTTCTTTCAGGTACTCGCTCACGGACACTGTTTTTATGTAGCGGGCCTCTGAGATCCGGGCGTAGAGCGCCTCAAGGAAATCGTGGCCGTCATTGACGTAATATTCCCAGGCGTTCTCGCCGTCAAGAGCGATGGTGACCAGGACGTCTTGTGCGCCGAAGGCAAGATAGATATTCTCCAGATGCCGCATAAGGTCGTTGACCGCGTCTTTGGCGTTCCAGTTCGGATATACAAAGCCGATGAGGTCTGAAAGGTTGCGGTCGCGGAACACGACGGTCAGTTCCCCGTCTTCGCGCTTGATCTTGTGCGGCTGGTATAACAGGCGCGTGTCCCTGCGTTTTTTCTTGAGCGATTTAAAAAGGATGCCTTCGTCCGCCACGATCCATTTGATGCCGGCCTGCAATAAGAACGGAAGGACGTGCTCGGAGACCGCCTGTTCCGACGGCCACATGCCCACGGGCGCCGTGCCGAATTTTTCCTTGTACAGCCCGACTGCCATGTCCACCTGGGCCTTGGCATCCTGGGGATAGGAAAAGGTAGCAAGGGGCAGGCTGGAGCGGGGATTGGCTTCCTTGGCGATGCGCGTGCTGATCAACAGCGGCAGGATGGGATGATAATAGGGACTCACGATCGCCTCCACCTGTCCCTTTTCCTGAAATTCGCGGTACGTGGGGATGATGTCTTCAAGGATCTGGTGCTGCAGGCGCAGGACCGTCTGCTTGTCTTGCTCGTCGTAAAAACGGCCTTTGCTTACCACCCGTGCCAGGTCAGGGAAGTTCTTTCGGAAATACGGGTCGATCCAGGCAAGGTTGAACCATACCTGCAGGTCCAGGTAATCCTGCGCGTTGAACTCCGTGCCGGCCTGCCTGGCAAGCCACAACTGGTAATAGCGGGGGTGATACATGATCACTTTGTCTTTGTTGATCATGAAAAAGCTGTCCCTGACGAACTGGCGTTCTTCGCGGGTGAGGTCGACTGCCCGCTTGTAGGAAAGCTCAAGGAACCTGTCTTTGACGCGGCCGTTTATGTAATCTTCGACCTGCTCCAGAAGCGAGGGGACAAGGTTGAAAGTCTGATGAACTGCCGGGTAGTCCTGGAGGATCTTGACCATGTCCAGGTAGTCTTTAGTGCCGTGCAGGCGCACCCAGGGAAACTCCGTCTGGTCGTTGAGGAGGTTTTTGTAGTACGGCTGGTGCATATGATAGATGAAGGCGAGATAGAGCATGGCTACCTGTTGACCCGCGACCGGAGACGTGACTATTGCGAGTTTTTGTTCGGGAAATCAAAAGCCCCTGGGGGATTACTCCCCCAAGGGCTTTGGTTACGACATTGCTCCGGCTTCGATTAGAAGCTGACCTTCATGGACCCGACAACCTGGGAAGCATTCTTTTCTTCCACAAAGGCTTTACCGGGATTGAACACACCATAGTTGACCCCGAACTGCACGTCAGACGTATAGTCGTAGACGAGCGAAAGGTCGATTTCGCTGCCCACATCTTTTTTGCCGTCACGAAGTGCATAGGTCTCGGATGTCACCGAATTGGTGTAGGTCGAGCTGTCTGCAAACCTCTTCGCGAACGTAAAGTCCGCATAGCGCAGTTTCAGCATCAGGGCATCCATCGGTTTTGCAGAAATAGATACGCCAACGCACTGCACGTTGTTGTTGGCAAAAAGCAGGTTTGCCAGATCAGCAGGTGTCAGATTTTCGTGCATCGGGTTGAAGTATCTGGAGAAACGATGATAATCCACACCGATCGTCGGTCCCCATGCGACATCCGGAAGACCCAACGATGCTGCGAAGCGGATCGCATCCGCATTCTTGCTCTTTCTGGCCTCATCGATGTATTCGCTGGTGACTGTGTTAATAGCACCGTACACCGGATCGGTCTTCAGAGTCTGATACGCGTATTCGGCTTCAAGGCCGACGTTCTCGATAGGAGAAACAACCAGTCTGCCGTCCAAAGCCTGCACGCCTCTCTTCTCTTTCTGCGAAAGCGCATAGGTGCCTTCAAGCACTGCATTCTTAAACTCTTCGCCGAGATTGAACTTGGCATCGACGACGTAGACGTTGGTGTCTCCACCTTCGGTCAGTGCGCCTTCGGCAGCTTTCACGAAACCGGCGGTCACGACCACGGGCGAGAAATCCAAGACGTTCACGATTGCGTCGAACGAGCTGCGTTTTGAGAAATCGGCAAAGGTGCTCGGTAACTGTGTCGAGTTGCCCTGGTTGGTACCTGCGGCGCCGATGAGCAGTCCGCTTCCGATCACGACCGACTGTTTACCGAGGACTACGGTCCACGGGAAACCGACGGTATCATTCAACATCTCTTTCAGGGTAACATACGCCTGCGCGACGTCGACTTCACTGGTGCTGGTGGTGGTCCCGGTGTGGCCGGTTCCCGATCCCCATGCCCTTTCGTTCAAGAGCCTGATGGTCGCGTCGACATTGTCGGTCAGGTTGGCATCAACCTTGATCCTGGTGATACCGAGCCATCCATCGGAATCGGCGTCGTTCTTGGTGAAATCCAAGTTCGAACGGATGCCGCCGATGACTGAAACGTCACCGCTGATCTTTACATTCTGAACCTCTGCGAATGCAGCGGCTGTTATGCCGACTACGAACGCCAAGGCCAGAACTATGATTAATTTTTTACTCATTTTGTAAATCCTCCTTTTACGAAACCTTGATATATTCAACTAGGGTTATCTTATGCCTAGATATTTTCTATATATGTATATCACCGGATTTTGGTTGACTTCAGGCTTGCGGTATTCTCTTCCCTCCTTTCACGCCTGACATTGAAGTCATCTCCAGTGGTATAACCCTTTTGCTTATTTAATCACAACTCGGTTTTATTGTCAAGGACTTTTTTGGCTTTTTATTGTAACTTGATGAAGTGCAAGAAGTTATATTGAAGAAACTTTGAAAACACTTTCCGGGATGTTGAGAAAAGTAAACTTTACTTTGATTTTACAAAACTCTCAATATCCTTAAATATCCTGTCCACCTGGCCTGCGCTCAAGCCGGCTTTTAGGCCTACCTTCTTGAAAGCTGCAGGACTCAGGATGTCTTCAGGGTCATGGCTGTCATGGTTCAGGATCAGCCGGCAGCCGAATTTGAGCGCTTTTTTGGCTACAAACGCGTTGGTGCGGTTGTGGCCCGAGCGGCTGGTAATCTCCAGAAAGACCTTTTTCCGGCTCGCAAGCCTGGCGTCGCTGTCAGAGAGGTAGCCGGGATGGGCCAGGATATCGATGCCCGATTCAAGGGCAGCGCGGTTGGTGCCTTTGGCCACCGGCTCCACCGGGGACTCTCCGTGACCGACGATGACCTTGATCCCCTTTTTCCGGGCGTATGCTACCAGGGGTTTGAATTGTTCCGGCGGCAAATGGGTCAGTTCGATCCCGGGCAGGACCCTGATCGCCGAACGCTTCGGCCAATGACGGGTGAACGCCGTGATCGCAGCAATGACCTGTTTGATGTTGCTGTGATCGACATGGTCGGTGATCGCGACAGCCTTGTAGCCCGCGGCAAGGTAGCGCATTGCCAGTTCTGAAGGAAGCAGGCAGCCGTCGCTGAGGAGTGAATGTGCGTGGAGGTTGTACATTTTTTTCCTTTTTGAAGAACGTGCCCCTGGCAGGGATCGAACCTGCCGCCAACAGTTTAGGAAACTGCTGCTCTATCCATATGAGCTACAGGGGCAAATTTCTAGGGACGGTTCTCAGACTACCGGAGAAGTGTCCCCTGCATCTTCACAAGGGACAGTTCTAACCGTGCCTGAGAACCGTCCCTAATTAATGACCTGAGAATTTAATGAGCGAGTAAACCGGATACCCCTGTAATTTCTCGCGGCCGTGCAGATCAAAGAGCTCGATCACGAATGCGATACCGATGATCTTCGCCTTGCGCTGGTTCATCAGGTCGATGACTGCGCTGACCGTGCCTCCGGTGGCCAAAAGGTCATCCACGATCAGGACCCGTTCGCCGGGCTGGATGGCGTCTTCGTGCAATTCAAGGGTATCAGTGCCGTATTCCAGGGAATAGGTTGCCGAAAACGTCTTAGCGGGAAGCTTGCCTTTCTTGCGCACCACCACGATTCCAGCTTCGAGTTTGTACGCCAGCACTGCGCCCAGAACAAACCCGCGCGCTTCAACGGCAGCAATCTTGTCGATCTTCTTGCCCTTGTATTTGGCGGCTAAGAGGTCAATGGCCTTCTTGAACGCTTTCTTGTCTTTGAGCAGCGTGGTTATATCGCGAAACAAAATACCCGGCTTGGGAAAGTCGGGTATGCTGCGTATCGCTGACTCGATAATCTTAAGGTCTGTCTTCATCCTTTTGCGCGAGGAAACGGCCCTACTCGGATTTCTCCTGTTCTTTGACGAAATGCCGCAGCTTCTTGAGAGCCTCTTCTTCTATCTGGCGCACGCGTTCGCGCGACACGCCCATTTTCTTTGCGACATCGGCCAGCGTGTGCGTTTTGCCGGTCAAGAGGCCGAAGCGCATGTCCAGGACCTGGCGCTCGCGGTCCGTCATCTTTTCCAGCAGGTTATCCACACGCTCCTTGTCAAACACCGCTTCTACCGCCGCGTCCGGCGCGATGACGCTGTCGTTCTCCACCAGGTCAAGCACCTGGTTCTCGTCTTCTTCACCGATGGGCGCTTCCAGGGAAGAGGTCTTTGTGGAAAGCCAGAGGTTTATCTCCTCGATCTTATCCCGGGGGATGTGCATCTTCTTGGCGATCTCCTCGTCGGTGGGCGGCCGGCGCAGCTTCTGGGTTAACTTCTCCTTGGTCTTCTTCCACTTAGTAAGCATCTCATTGACGTAAACGGGGAGCCTTACCATCTTACCCTGCTGGGCAATGGCGCGGATGATGCCCTGACGTATCCACCAGGCGCCGTACGTGGAAAACCTGAATCCTTTTTTAGGGTTGAATTTGTCCACTGCCTTCATCAGGCCCAGGTTCCCCTCTTCAATGAGATCAAGAAGCGGTATGCCGAGGTGAATGTACTTCTTGGCGATATTGATCACCAGACGCAGGTTGGAACGGATCATCTTCTTGCGCGCCTGCTCATCGCCGCGCTTTATCTTCTTGGCCAGGTCGATCTCTTCTTCCGGCTTTAGAAGCGCGATGGTGCGGACCTCTTTGAGGTACGTCTTTAATGCTTCCATTGCCCCTCTATTTTTTCTTTTTCGCTGCTTTCTCTTTCAGCACTGCCTGCGCTGCCGCCAGGCGGGCGATGGGCACGCGAAACGGCGAACAGGAAACGTAATCCATGCCCACGTCGTGGCAGAACTCCACCGACTTGGACTCGCCGCCGTGCTCGCCGCAGATGCCCACTTCCAGGTTCTTGCGGGTCTTGCGGCCCTTCAGGATACCCAGCTTGATGATCTCGCCCACGCCCTTCTGGTCGATGGACTGGAACGGGTCTTCGGGCAGGATCCCTTTTTTCAGATACTCCGGCAGGAATCCGCCGATATCGTCGCGGGAGAACCCGAATCCCATCTGGGTCATGTCATTGGTTCCGTACGAGAAGAACTCCGCGACTGTCGCCAGCTCGTCCGCGACAAATGCCGCGCGCGGGATCTCGATCATGGTGCCGAACATATGCTTGATGCTTTTCATATTATACTTCTTCAGGACCTCTTCGTAAACCTTTTTCGCGATAGCCAGCTGATCCTGGAGCTCCTTGACATCGCAGACCACCGGGATCATGATCTCAGGATACGGTTTCTTGCCTTCCTTGGCGAGCTCTGCGGCTGACTCAAAGATCGCACGGATCTGCATCTCGCTTACCTCGGGATAGGTGATGCCGAGGCGCACGCCGCGGTGGCCCATCATGGGGTTGGATTCATGCAGGGCATTGGCGCGCTTTTCAAATTCAGCCTGGTCAATACCAAGGTCCTTGGACAGCTGCTCCTGTTTTGACTGCTCGCGCGGCACGAATTCATGCAGCGGCGGGTCAAGCAGGCGGATAACCACGGGAAATCCGTCCATCGCCTCGATGGTCTGCTTGATGTCTTTCTTGACGAACGGAAACAGCTCGTCAAGCGCCGTGCGGCGTTCTGCTTCGGTCTTGGAGACGATCATCTTGCGCAGGATGAACAGCGGCTCGTCGGAGCCTTTGCCGTAGAACATGTGCTCGGTCCTGAACAGACCGATGCCTTCTGCGCCGAAGCTGCGCGCTTTTTGTGCGTCAGCCGGGGTATCGGCATTGGTGCGGATGCCCAGGCGGCGGATGCCGTCGCACATCCTCAGGAACTCCATGAGCACCTTGTTCTCTTCGCCGGGATCCATCATGGGAAGCTTTCCTTCATAGACCACGCCCTTGGTGCCGTTCAAGGTGATCCAATCACCCTCTTTCAGAACCTTGTCGCCGGCCCTCACCTCTTTTTTGTCGGCTTCCACATGCAGACCGCTGCATCCTACGATACAGCACTTGCCCCAGCCGCGGGCGACCAGCGCTGCGTGCGAGGTCATGCCGCCGCGGGCAGTAAGGATCGCCTCTGCAGCACGCATACCTTCGACGTCTTCGGGATTGGTCTCTTCGCGCACGAGGATGACTTTATTGCCTTTCTTCTTCCATGCCACTGCTTCGTTGGCAGTAAACACGATCTGGCCGGTTGCTCCGCCCGGGCCTGCCGGAAGACCTTTTGCTATCTGAGGAGCATCTTTTTCGGCTTTAGGGTCGATGACCGGGTGCAGCAGCTCGTCCAGCTGCGCCGGGGTAACACGCATCACCGCCATTTCCTTGGTGATAAGCTTTTCCTTGACCATGTCCACTGCCATACGCACTGCTGCCGGGCCGTTACGCTTGCCCACGCGGCACTGCAGCATGAACAGGCGGCCTTTTTCGATGGTGAACTCGATGTCCTGCATATCGCGATAGTGCTCCTCAAGGCGGTTGCGGTAATCCACCAGCTCCTTGTAAAGCTTGGGCATTGCCTGCTCCAAGGTGGTCAAGTCTTTGTTGTGCTCTGATTGGGAATAACCGTTGATGGGAGCAGGCGTCCTGATGCCGGCGACCACGTCTTCACCCTGGGCATTGATCAGGAACTCACCATAAAAATTGTTCTCTCCGTTGCCGGGGTTACGCGAGAATGCTACGCCGGTGGCAGAGTCATTGCCCATGTTGCCGAAAACCATGGTCTGGACATTGACTGCGGTGCCCCATTCGTCCGGGATGCCTTCGATGCGGCGGTACGAGATGGCGCGTTTGCCGTTCCATGAGCCAAACACCGCGCCGATGCCGCCCCAGAGCTGTTTCAGGGGGTCGTCGGGAAACTCTTTACCGAGCACTTCCTTGATCTTTTCCTTGAACTGTCCGCAGAGCACTTTGAGGTCAGCGGTCTTCAGGTCAGTGTCGCTTGAGTATCCCTTTTCCTTTTTCATCTTATCCATGATGTGCTCGAGCTGCTTGCGGATACCCATGTCCTCGGCCGGCTCGATGC
>JAQTMD010000065.1 GCA_028714595.1 Candidatus Omnitrophota bacterium | reverse complement strand
CTGCTGCCTGCCGGACTTCCGCTTCTGCCGGCGCTGCTTCTCCTGCTGCAGGTTCTGGTGCAGGCGGTTCAGCGGCAGGCGGCGCTTCCTGAGGAGCGGCTTGCGCCGGAGGCTGGGGCTCTTGCGCAACAGCAGGAGCTTCCTGAGCCGCAGGTGATTCCTGCGCTGTTTCCTGCGGGACAGCAGCCTCGGCTGCAGGCGCAGCTCCAGGGGCGGAAAATTTGAGCACCTGCGCGTAAAGCTCCTTGACCTTGTCCTGGCTGCGCGCTAATTCGTTATCCTTCTCTTCCAGTTCTTTTTCGAGCTTGTCGAATTCGTCATTAAGCTTCTGGAATTCTTTCTTCGGCACCCACTCGCTTTCCTCCTGCTCCTTTTTCATCTGGGCGATGGTCCTGGAATGCTGCCTTGTTTCGTTGGTGCGCTCGCCCAGATCTTTCTGGAGGGCCTCGATGCGGTGGCGCATGCGCTCCATCTCCTCGGTCTTCTGCTTACTTTCATTCTCGAGCGCCTGGATCTTCAAAGCTGACTCGCGGATAGAACGCATGAAATCGACATTCTTGGAATATTCGGTGGCCAGCTCCTTTTCCTTTTTCATGAGCATGGCCTTGTTCTCTGCTGCTTCCTTTTTGCTGCGGTTAAGGATCTCTTCGTTCTTGGAAAACCAGTCTTTCTGCCTGTCCAGTTCTCCTTTAGCCGCCGCTTCCGACTCCCTGACTGCCGTCAGCTCTTTCTTGAGCTTTTCCTGGTCGATGGTAAGCGTTTCAAGGTCCATGGTAAGCTCGTCGATCTGCTCTTCCATCTTGGCGATTTTCAGGCTTTTGGTGAGCGGTTGTTCCCTGGCGGGCGTCTGGGTCTGGAGGATGGATGCGCCGGGCGCAGTCGAAGGAGTCTGGGTGGCTTTTTGCCTGGGCTGCCTGGCTTTTTGCTCCCGAAAATAAAAATGCAGGTATGTTGCGAGAACAATGAACCAGATTACCCCTAGTATAACGAACATTACACCGGCCTCCGGGCGAGTGCGTCTATAGGAATTGCGCGAAACGACTTAGGTTAAATATACTACATTATGGAGCGATTATCAAGATATTAAACAAGAGTGGCATGACGTGTGTTGCATTCTGCGCGCACCGTTGGTGGTGTGCTTGAACACAACACACATCATGCCACCGACCTGTTTTGTAAGGGAAAGAAAGGTTAGTAGCCCTGCATCGCCGAGATGACCTTCTGGCTCACGCCCTGTTTCTGCAGGTAGTCGACGTCGCTGGGGGAGAGCGTAAAGCGCGAACCCGACATGCGGATGCGGTCAACGATCACATCCTCATGCACTCCCTGCTGGGAAAGCTGCACGACCTGCGAGACGCTCATCTGGTCGGGATTTGCGTATTGCTGCTGCCCTGCCGCCTGCTGCTGCGGCTCTTTCTGCATCTGGCTGCCGGCCAATGCCCCGCCCAGCGCGCCCGCGCCTGCACCCAGCAAAGCGCCTTTTCCCGCCTCACCGCTCTGATGGCCGATGATGGCGCCGAGCCCGGCGCCGATAGCGCCTCCGATGACCGCTCCTTCAGGCGCGCGGTTCGGCGAGCTCTGGCAGCCGACGACGGCCATCACGACTGCAAAACCCAGTACTACTGCCACTGACTTCTTCATGCTTCCTCCTTTATTCTTCCCGCCTGCGAGGCGGGACAAGTTGCTTCAAAAAGATCATCTTGTATCGCCATTAACACAAAGGGGTTACAGGAGCACGGTGTGGTACCTCGGGGAACGTCCCCGCCTTTTCAGACGGTTTCGAAGTGCTCGCGGTAGTTTCCGTAGCGGGATTCTTCCCAGCTCAAGACCATGCGGCCGAAAATCTCTTCCAGGCTCATGTACGGCGAGATGAACTTGATCTCTTTTTCGAAGAGCTGCTCCATTTCTTCTATGTATTCGTCTTCACACAGCCCGAAGATGACGTCCTTCCATTCAAATTCGAAATTCCCGGGGAAGCGCCACTCGCGCTCCCAGTGAAAATCATAGATGCCGCCGCCTGCGCCGGTCCAGCCGAAGATCTCGACGTAGGGCGCGATCTCTTTTTTCTTGGTATCGTCCAGCTGCCGGATGGCTTCGAGGAGCGCGTCTTTTCGCTCCTGGCTGTTATAGGTATTGACATAGAAAACCGGGTTGACGCCGCGCTGGATAAGAAAATCCTTGGAGAAGACCAGACCGTACGGGGCAAGCTCCACGCCGCGGCCCTGCTGCTTGCCGATGAGGTTCCTGATGCCGGCAAACTGCGTCTCACTGAAACACACTGACTTGGCTTTGTCCCAGACGCCTTCGGTGGCATAGAACAGGCCCTTGGAATTGCGCGCCTGGATCACCCGGGAACAGAGGATCTCCACCAGGTTTTCCTTGGCTGATTTTGCGTCATCGGTGTTGCGGGTCAGATGCACCATAAAGGTGAACGCGTCTTCCATGCGCCTGATCTGCTTTTTTTCTTCCATCGTATCCTCCGGCCGTTTGGCTCGACCCCTCGAGCGGCAAAACAAAAAAGCAACCCTGCTGCCTCACCAGAGCTGCCTTTCGTTATCTGTCCTGCCTCATAAATTCCCCTTCGTGATTCTCTCTATTGTACTCTCGCCAAGGAGCGCCGTCAACGAAAAACCGGCCCCTCGTGCATACCGCTTACATCGCTTCTTTTTCGCACGACGCAATGGCCCTGTCGATCTGTCTCTTGAGGACTTCCGGCAGCCCCATGATCGAGATGTCGAGAAAACCGCGGACGATCGCAGCCTGGGCCTCTTGCGACGACATGCCCCGCGACATCAGGTACTCGATCTCCTCTTTGGCGATCTTGCCCACGGCCGCCTCATGGGACATGTCCACTCCCTCCGTACAGCCCTCCAGCTCCGGGATGGCGTAGATGTTCCCTCTTTCCCCGAGGATGAGACCGCGGCATTCCAGGTGGGCTTTGATGGGCGCGGTCTCGCCGCGTAAATACCCCCGCGCGATGATCCTGCCGTCGTGCGACAGCGCCCGGGCAATAATCTCAGCCCGCGAGCCCCGGGCGGCCAAATCGACGCGCGAGCCGACGTCAAGCTGCGAACCCGGATGCGCGTAGAGGATGGAATTGTACCGGGCCAGGGAATTTTTTCCCGCCAGCGTCGCGCGGGGATACATCTGGATGTTCCGGACGGGCTGGAGACAGATGTAATTGGAGAGAAAGACCCCGTTCTCCTCGACGACGGTGCCGGTGCGGGGACGCACCACCACATTCTCGCGCCAGTTGTGGATCATGGTAAAAGTGACCCGGGCGTTCTTTTTGACGAAGAATTCCGAGATGCCGATATGCATGCCTGAACCGCCGAACGACTCGGTGGCGCAGCCGGTGATGATCGAGAGATCCGAACCTTCTTCGGCGACGATGACGTTGTGCACGCTCTGGATGAGGTCGTTTGACTTCAGGAACAGACAGGCCTGCAGCGGGAACGAAGCCTTCTGACCCGGGAGCGCCCGGATAAAGTAGCCGTGGAACGGGTTCAGCTGCGCGTGGGCGGTATATTTATCCGCGTCCACGGCGACCGCCTTCCAGTAATAATCCCAGAGCCAGTCGTATTTGGCGAGCGCGTCGGTCGTGCTCATCACCTCGAGGCCTTCGGCATTGCTGCGGGCATGGATCACGTTGTGGTCCATTTGCAAGAACGTCCCGGAGCGGCCTTTTTCGCTCACGTCCACTCCCGCCGAGAGCGCGAGCTTCGCGTGCTCGGCGCTCAAAGCCGAAAGGCCGGATGGGTAGGCTTCCGAAGAGGGTTTACCCGTAAACCCGGCAAGGTCGATGTCTTCCCCGAACGCGGCCTTTTTGCCGGCTGCTGCGCGGGCCCTGCGGTCAAGTTCTTCTTTTATTTTCTGCACTTCACGCATTTGTCGTACCCGTATTTACGGATGTCTCCGATAATCTTTCTGGGCTCCTGGACGCAGTGCAGCCGCTTATCCGCCAGGACGCAGCCCAAATCGGCTTTCACATAATCGAGGATATAGCCGGTGTGCGTGATGATCAGCGCCGCCCGGTCTTTTTTCTTGAGGAACTCGTCGATGATCGTCCCCATGAGGGCGATGTTCTCAAGGTCCACGCCCGATTCCGGCTCGTCGAACAGCACGACCTGCGGGTCCTGGGCGATGACCTGCAAAAGTTCCGAGCGCTTCATCTCCCCGCCGGAAAAACCCAGGTTCAGGTCCCGGCCGAGGAACTCGGTCATGGCCAGCCGCCCCGCCTCTTTTTCCAGGTCGAAATTTTTCTTCCCCGAAGTCATCTCGATCATCTGGCGCAGCTTTATCCCGCGCACGGTCGGCGGCCTCTGAAAAAGTATGCCCAAACCGAGCTTTGCCCGCTGATCGATGGCAAGGCCGAGAATGCTCTTGCCCTTAAAAAGGATGTCGCCCTCGGTGACCTCGTATGACGGGAACCCCATGATGGCCATGATCAGCGACGTCTTACCCGAGCCGTTCTGGCCCAGGAGCACCATGCGGTCTCCCTGCCTGAGGCTCAAGTTTATGCCGCTGACCACTTCCCTGCCGGCGATCTGCACATGCAGATCCTTTATCTCCAGGAGCATCTCTTTCATCGTCGTCGCCTCGCATCCAAATTCAAAAAGATTATACCATGAACCGACCCCCGCTGTCAGGATTTTCTTGGAATGCTGCGCTTACGCAACGACCCCGCGGTCAGCACGCAGAGCGCAAGGACGAACAGGACCAGGCTGACCCCCTGCGAGACCGTCAGCTTTCCCATAAAAAAATTGGGCTCGTAGTAGCGCAGGCCCTCGATGAAGAACCGGGCGATCGAATACAGCGCCACAAAGGACCAGAACAGGAACCCGTCAAAGGTCTTGCGCTTCTCAATAAGAATAAGGACGAAAAATATCGCCAGGCAGGCAACCGATTCATACAACTGTGTGGGCAGCACCGGCAGGGACCAGCCGGCAGCCGGAGAGATCAGTCCATCGTAGACCTGCTGGGCGAACGGCCCGGGGGCATCCTTCGCCGGGAAACAGACGCCGAACCGGTAGGAAATCTTCCCCCAGCAGCAGCCGTTGAGGAAACAGCCCACCCTGCCGACGGCAATGCCGATGGCCAGGCCCGGGCTCAAGGTATCGGCTGCGATGCCGAAGGAAATCCTGTGTTTTTTAAGAAACAATGCCGTCGCCGCCAGGCCGGCGATCAGCCCGCCGTAAAATACGAGTCCCCCTTCCCAGACTTTCAGGACCTCGAGCAGGTTTTTGCCGTAGTAGTCCCAGTTGAGCGCCACGAAAAAGATCCGTGCGCCGGCGACCGAGAAAATCAGGATGACGAAGATAAGGTCCAGTATCTTGTTTGCATCAAGGCCCTGCTGCCGCGCGCGGCGCACGGAAAAGAACGCCCCGCAGATAAACGCCAGCGCGAGCATGGCGCCGTAAGAATAAACGGTCAGTTGACCTACCTTAAGAAGATACCGGTGCATGGCTAGAATCTGTGCTGGTTCAAATACCGGAAGGCAGTCAGGCAGGCCTTTGCCCCTTCTCCGGCCGCGATGATTATCTGTTTTTCCGGCACAGTGGTGACATCCCCTGCAGCAAAGACGCCCGGGACGCTGGTAGTATTGGAACAGTCCACGATGATCTCGCCGGACTCGTTTTTCCCGACTTCTTTGGCAAAACCGGAGTTGGGCAGCAGGCCGATCTCCACGAACACGCCCTGCACGTCGAGCCGGCGCCGGGCGCCCTCCTGCCGCATTGTTACGGCCTTGACGAATTTGTCTCCCTCGATCCCGGTAACGCGCGCGTTGTTGAACACCTGCGCGTTCTTCGCCTCGAGCAGCTTATCCTGGGCGATCTCATCCCCGCCGAGCCGGGGGGCATCGTTGATGACATAGACGCGGCTGCAAAATCGCACGAGTTGCAGGGCGGCGTCAAGGGCGGAGTTGCCGCCGCCGATGACTGCGACGTCTTTCTTGGCAAACAGCGGCCCGTCGCAGGTGGCGCAGTAGGTCAGGCCGCGGTTCCTGAATTCCTTCTCTCCGGGAACTCCCAGTTCTCTCGAGCGCTTGCCCGAGGCAATGATCACGGTGCGGGTCTCATAGGCGGCCCTGGCGGTGCGCACGACAATGCGGTACCCCTCGGCAACGACGGATTCAACCGGTTCTTGCTCGTGGACGGCAATAGCGTACTGGCGCATGTGCTCTTCGAATCTCCGCGCCAGGTCGGCGCCGGTGATAAGCTGGTAGCCGGTGTAATTCTCGACGTCTGCGCTCCAGGCTGCCTGGCCGCCGATGTCCTGCGTCAGGACGAGAAATTGCATCTTCTTGCGCGCAGCATACACTGCGGCAGTGATGCCGGCGGGCCCGGCTCCTATGATTATTAAATCATACATGTCGGCTTGTAGGTTGCAGCTTGCAGCTCATGAGCCCCTGTCAGGCGATGCCGAGGGAGGTCTTGATCTTTTCCTTGTCGAAACCGACGATGATCCGGCCGTCGATGTCCAGGACCGGCACGCCCATCTGCCCCGACTTTTCGACCATCTCGTCCGCCTTTGCCTGATCGGCCGAAACGTCGTAATTGGTGAATTCGATTTTGTTGTCGGTCAAAAACTGCTTGGCCCTGATGCAGTAAGGACAGCTCGGCGTACTGTAAACCGTTACGGTGTGCGCCATACTCCCTCCTATTTGAGGTGTGCTGGGGTCAGGTCGATGATCTTATCCACTTCCATCACGATCATGTACTGCGGCATGGGCAAAAGCGACTCCGGCTGCCGGGGGTGGCCTTTTTCCTGGCGCAGGTTTCTGATGATCCGCGAGGTGATCCGCGAAGTGATCTTTTTAATCCAGAGCCTGGTGACCTGGCCTTTTAACCTGTCCGCGCGCACGATCTTGCCCCTGCCCTGGAGCGAAAAACCCATGAATTTATGCTCGTCCACCGACACGATGGCCATGCGCGGATTCCCTTTCAGGTTCTCGAAAGTCCTGCGCAGGTACAGGTCCAGAAGATACACCCTGCCGTCGCGGCTGATACGGATGATGTCTTGAAAAATTTGACTACCTCATCGCTTAATCTCTGCATCTTTATTTAGGGACGGTTCTGAGGTACGGTTAGAAGTGTCCCCTCTTCGTAACAGGGGACAGGTTTAACCGTCGTTCAGAACCGTCCCTGCTTAGAAACCGCAGTCTTTGATGACTTTTCGCACCGCGGCTGCGGAGTTCTTAAAGGCCCCCTGCTCTCCCTTATCCAGATCGAGCGCCAGGATGTTGCGGATGCCGTTCTTATTGACGATGGCAGGCAGGCTCAGGAAGACATCGCGCTCGTTCAGATAACCGTTGACCAGCGACGAGACCGGCAGGATGGCGTTCTCGTCGTTTATGATCGCCTGGGCGATGCGCACCAGCGCCAGGCCTATACCGTAAGAGGTTTCGCCTTTTTTCTCGATGATGGCATAGGCGGATTTCCTTACCTCGTCGTAGATCTGGCGGAAATGGTCCTTGCGGTCGCAGAATTTGCCGCTTGGGCAGACAGCGCAGTACTCCGTGAACAGCACGCCGCCGATCATCGCCTTTGACCAGACCGCGAATTCCGAATCGCCGTGCTCGCCGAGGAAATAGGCGTGGATATTGTGCGGATCGACGTTGCAGTGCCGGCTCAGGAGGAACCTGAACCTGGCCGTATCCAGGACCGTGCCCGAACTCATCACCGCGTTCGGCGGCTTTCCCGAAATCTTATAGGCGGCATAGGCCAGCACGTCCACGGGATTGGTGACCACGAGCATGATCGCATCGGGCGCATGCGCCATGATCTGCGGGATCATGGCGCGAAAGACCTCGACATTGTCCTTTGCCAGGTCCAGGCGCGATTGACCCGGCTTCTGTTTTCTGCCTGCGGTGATGACCACTAGGTCAGACCCCTCGATATCGGGGTAATCGCCGGCAACCACCGCCACCGGCGAAGTATACGGCTCGCCGTGCGAGAGGTCCATGACCTCGCCTTCCAGCCGGTCGCGGTCAAGGTCAACGATCGTGATCTGCCGGGCAATGCCGCGGATCATAAGCGCATACGCAAAGCGCATACCCACGTTGCCGCAACCGATGATGGGAACCTTTGGCTTCAAGTGCTCCATACGCGCCTCGTGTTATAGGTCGATCCCGAAGATCCTGCGTACCGCGATCCCGATGCCGAAATTTATAGCCGCAACTACCAGGCCGATGCCCGCCATCTCAACCAAGCGATGTTTGAGACTTACGCCC
>JAQTMD010000064.1 GCA_028714595.1 Candidatus Omnitrophota bacterium | reverse complement strand
CGCTTCTGGTAGGCACGGTATTGGTCGCCGAAGACCCGGATAAGCCCCTGTTCTTCCTTTTGGAAAAGAAAGAGATACCGCAGCAGGAACATACAGACAAACAGGAGAAAGACCCATACGTTACAAACGGACAGCACCACTCCCATCCCGATAAGGATTATCCCCGCATACATGGGATGGCGGACCATGCCGTACGGGCCGTCTTCGATGAGGTGGCTACCGTTGCGGGAATGCGCTGCCTTATACCCCCGCGCGCTGACCCTCACCAGCTGGCCAAGCAGGATCAGGCTTAAGCCCACCATCTTCATGATCTCATCTGCGGTGCCGTTCGACTGACGGATGATAAAACGCGGAAAGAGCGAGACGATAAAAAGCGAGACTGCGATGGCAATGGCGTTTATCTTAATCCGTTGTTTCATCTAGTGCTGGCACCTCGGGCAGAAATACGTGCCTCTGCCTCCTGTTGCAATCCGTTTAATCGGCGTTTTGCATACCGCACAGGGTTTTCCTTCGCGGCCGTAGACCCTGTGGTGCGCCACATAGCTGCCCTGCTTTCCCGACAGACGCACATAGTTATCCACCGACGAGCCGTGGTATTTGATCGCCTCGTTCAGGACATTGTTGATGCACTTGAGCAAAGCCTCTTTTTCTTCATCGGATAGGCTGTTGGCCGCGCGTTCCGGATGGATGCCGGCGCAGAACAGGCTTTCTGCGGCGTACAGGTTGCCGACCCCGGAAATGAACGCCTGGTCCAGAAGCAGCGGCTTGATCTTTGTCTTTTTGGCAGCCAGCATGGTTTTGAACCGCTGGGCGGTTATCTCCTGCGGTTCCGGCCCGAGCCCCTTGATGAAGACAAAGTCGCGCCAGTCATCCAGGAGGCGCAGTTCGCCAAAAAGCCGCTGGTCATTGAAATCGAGCTGTGAGCCGTCCGAGAATTTGAAACTTACCCTGCTATTCTCTCCGCTGCCGGGATAGATGAGCTGTCCGGTCATCTTCAGGTGCATGACCAGGGATTTGCCGTTTGACAATTCCAGGATCAGGACCTTTGCCCGGCGTAAAACTTTCTGTACGGCAGCGCCGGTAATCAGGTCTTTGAATTTTGCCGGCTGAGTCTCGCGGATCACCCGCGGGGCATGGACGCATACCTCGGCAATCTTTTTGCCGACGATCGCCTGTTCCAATTCCCGTTTGAGCGTCTCGACTTCAGGCAGCTCAGGCATAGTAATCAGACGACTTTGACCCAGACTTCGCGCGAGCGCGGCCCGTCGGATTCGCACAAGAATATGCCCTGCCACGTGCCCAGCATGAGTTCCCCGTGCTCCACAAAGACCGCAAGCGACGGGCCGAACAGCGAAGACTTGATGTGGCTGTCGGCATTGCCTTCAGCGTGGGCATAGCCGGCGCCGGCAGGGACAAGTTTACTCAGGGTCTTTGAGATATCGACCTTCACCGACGGGTCGGCGTTTTCGTTGATGGTCAGCCCCGCGGTGGTATGCGGGCAGAAGATGTGACAGACGCCGTCCGTAACCTTGGATTTGCTCACCGCAGCCTGAACTTTACCGGTGATATCCACCAAGTCTATTCGCTGTGTCGTTCTTACCTGGATCTGCTCCATCGCACTGGTGTCCCCTGAATCTTCAGTCGAGGGGGACGATTATTTCTGATTTTTTCCTTTGAGCTTCTTATGATACTCCTGCAGCGATTTTACCTCCAGTTCCTTCTTGATGAGCATCTCGATGCCGTTGACCGTGGCCTGCGCGCCGGAAATGGTCGTCGTATATGGTATGTTGTACAAAACGACATGCGAGCGTATCTTTACCTCATCCTGCCGCGGGATCCTTCCGGAGGGCGTATTAATCACCAGCTGTATCTTACCGTCTTTCATAAGATCGAGCACATTGGGTCTGCCTTCGGCAACTTTCGGCAGCACCTTCACCGGAATACTGTTCTTCTCCATTGCCGCGGCAGTACCGCTTGAGGCAAAGAGGTGGAATCCCAGGTCGTGCAGCTTCTTGGCGATGAACACCACTGCGCGCTTGTCGCGGTCGCGCACCGACACGAACACGTTCCCTTTCTTGGGCAGCCGCTGCCCGGCCGCGATCTGGCTCTTGATATATGCCCGGGCAAAATCCTTGTCCATACCCATGACCTCGCCGGTGGATTTCATTTCAGGTCCGAGGATAACGTCCACGCCGGGGAAGCGGTTGAAGGGGAACACCGATTCCTTGACCGACACATGCTCAGGGATCACCTCCTGGGTGAAACCGAGGTCTTTGAGCTTCTTGCCCAGCACGGCCTTGGTCGCCAGCTTTGCCAGGGGCACGCCGATGGCCTTGGACACGAACGGCACCGTGCGCGACGCGCGCGGGTTCACTTCCAGGACATAGACCTTTTCGTCTTTTACGGCGTACTGGACATTCATCAGGCCGACGACGCTCAGTTCCCTGGCCATCTTGTAGGTGGCTTCGCGGACCTTGCTCAGGATCTCGGGCGAGAGCGTATACGCGGGCAGGACCATGGCTGAATCGCCGGAATGGATACCCGCTTCTTCGATATGCTCCATGATGCCGCCGATGACAAACGTCTGTCCGTCCCCGATAAGATCCACATCCACCTCAATCGCATCCTCCAGGAACTTATCGATCAGGATGGGATGCTCTCCGGAGACCTTGGCTGCCTCGGTGATAAACCGCTCCAGCACCGACTCGTCATAGACGATCTCCATGGCCCGGCCGCCCAGGACGTACGAGGGGCGCACCAGGACCGGGTAACCGATCTTCTTGGCCGCCTCTTTTGCCTCTTCAAAGGTGAAGGCCGTGCCGTTATCCGGCTGCAGCAGGTCGAGCTTATGCAGCATCTCCTTGAAGCGCTTGCGGTCCTCGGCGATATCAATGCTGTCCGCGGTCGTCCCCAGGATGTTGACGCCTGCCTTGCGCAGCGACACTGCCAGGTTGATCGGCGTCTGGCCGCCGAACTGCACGATGACGCCCATCGGTTTTTCCAGGTCGATGATATTGAGGATATCCTCGATGGTCAGCGGCTCGAAGTACAGGCGGTCCGAGGTATCGTAGTCGGTGGAGACGGTCTCGGGGTTGCAGTTGATCATGATGCTTTCGATGCCCTCTTCCTTCAGGGCGTAGGCCGCATGGCAGCAGCAGTAGTCGAACTCGATGCCCTGGCCGATGCGGTTGGGCCCGCCGCCGAGGATTACCACTTTCTTGTTCTTCGTGGGCCTGCCCTCTTCATGGGACTCCTGCGTCGAATAAAAATACGGCTGTTTGGCGTTGAACTCGCCTGCGCAGGTGTCCACGAGCTTATACACCGCCCTTGTGTTGTTCTTTTTTCTGTGCTCCCGCACTGTATCCTCCTTGACATTCAACAGATACGCGAGCTGCCGGTCGGAAAACCCGTCTTCTTTTGCCTTCGAAAGAAGCTCCAGGGGCAGCTTGATCGCCTCATCGGTCCGGTTGTTCCGGTATTTGCGTATTTCATCTTCGGTCTCTACCAGCTGGCGCATGTTATCCACGAACCAGCGGTCGATACGGGAGAGTTCATAGATCTCGTCGTTGGAGAGGCCTGCCTTTATGGCGTAGCGCAGGTAAAAGATGCGCTCGTCGTTGGGGACGCGCACCCTGTCTTTGATCTCTTTGACGAGGTCGGCGCCGGGGTTCTTCAGCATTTCGTCGGTGATCGCGTCTTTCCCGTCGCAGCCAAAGCCGTAGCGGGAGATCTCGGTGGAGCGGATGCCTTTCTGCAGCGCCTCCCTGAAATTCCTGCCGATGGACATGGCCTCGCCGACCGCTTTCATCGAGGTTTTGATGACGCGCTCTGCGTTGGGGAATTTTTCGAAGGTGAACCGGCAGATCTTGAATACGCAATAATCCACGGTCGGCTCAAAGAACGACGTGGTCTTGCCGGTGATCTGGTTCATCACCTCGGGCAGGGTCAGGCCGACGGCGAGCTTCGTGGCCACGCGGGCAATAGGGAACCCGGTCGCCTTTGATGCCAGCGCCGACGAGCGCGAAAGCCGGGGGTTGACCTCGATGATAACGATGTGGCCGTTATCGGGGTTTTGCGCGAACTGGATGTTCGCGCCGCCGCCGGTGATACCCACGCGCCGGATGATCTTCTTGGAGAGGTTCACGAAATTGGCATATTCCTCGGCGGTCAGGGTCTGCGCCGGCGCCACTACCATGCTGTCTCCGGTATGCACGCCCATCGGGTCCACGTTCTCCATGGAGGTGATCATGATCACGTTGTCCACGCAGTCGCGCATGACCTCGAATTCTACCTCTTTCCATCCCAGCACCGACTGTTCGACCAGTATCTGGTGCACGGGACTGGTCTCGAGGCCCTTGCTCAGGAATTTTTCCAGCTCTTCCTTATTATACGCGATCGAGCCGCCGGAGCCGCCCAGGGTGTAGGCAGGGCGCAGGATGAGCGGGAAGCCGATGCCGAGGCCTATCTTCATTCCTTCCTCGACGCCGGTGGCAATGCCGCTCTTCGGCACGTCGATGCCGGTCTCCTGCATGGCTTTCTTGAAAAGCTCGCGGTCCTCTGCGCAGGAGATGGCGCTCACTGATGCGCCGATGGACTCCACGCCGTATTTTTTCAGGATCCCCTCTTTCATCAGGAAAAAGGCGAGGTTCAGGCCGGTCTGGCCGCCGAGGGTGGGGAGTATCGCGTCCGGCCGTTCCTTGGCGATGATCTTGGTGACGACATCGACAGATAACGGCTCAATGTAGGTGACGTTGGCAAGGCCCGGGTCGGTCATGATCGTCGCGGGGTTCGAGTTGACCAGGATCGTGAAATAGCCTTCTTCGCGCAGGGCCTTACAAGCCTGCGAACCGGAATAGTCGAACTCGCAGGCCTGGCCGATGACAATCGGCCCGGAGCCGATCATGAGTATTTTTTTGATATCTCTTCTGCGAGGCATCAGTTTCTCCTTTTGAGTGTTTTCATGAATTTCAGGATTACGGGATTGATCTCGCCCAAACCCGGGCTTACCGGCGAATACTGGACGCCCGTGACTCTGAGCTTCCTGCTTTCGATTTCTTCGACGGTGCGGTCATTGAGATTGTACGCAGTGATCTTCGTGTCTTTACGTTTTGCCAGCGAATCGGCATCCACCACAAAGGAATGGTTCTGTACGGTGATCTCGCCTTTATACGACGCCGGATCATGGATGGGGTAATTGACGCCGTGGTGGCCGAGGCGCATCTTGAACACTTTGGCTCCCAGGCATTCTGCAAGGACTTGAAAACCGCAGGAGACCCCCAGGATGGGAAGTTTGCCGACCAGGGGCTTGACGTTTTGCTCGACGAGACGCAGGTTCTGATCCTGCTCGGGCCCGTCCGAGATGACCAGGCCGTGCGCTTTGAGCCCCAGGATATCCTTGGTCGAGGCATTGTAGGGCACCAGCGTCACGTGTGCGCCGGCTGCCTCCAGCTGGCGTATGAAACTCTGCGTGACGCCGAGGTCCAGCACTGCGACCTTTTTCTGGCGGGCAGAAGGTTTACCGAGCGGCCGGATATGCTCCACCGAGACCTGCGCAACAAAGCTCTGCGCGGGCTTTCTACGGAAATTTTCAAGTTTGCGGCTTAACTCCTTCGGGTCGAAGGAAGTCGTGGAGATGATCCCGAGCATCTGTCCTTTCTGACGGAGATGCACTGCCAGTGCGCGCGTATCAATACCCGCAAGGACCAGCAATTTGTTTTCTTTGACAAAATCATCGAAGCTGCCCGTCGCCTGCCAGTTGGAATAGATGCGGGTCTGCTCCTTGATCACCGCGGCCTGGACCCACGCTTTTTTTGACTCGCTGAACTTCGGGGCAATGCCGTAGTTGCCGATGAGGGGATAGGTAAAAACCAGTATCTTGCCCGCGTTGGCGGGATCCGTCAGCATCTCCTGGTAACCGACAACTGCCGTATTGAACATCACTTCGCCAATGCGCTCCCCACTTGCGCCGGCAAGCGCCGTACCGGTGAACGTCTTTTGGTCCTCAAGCATCAAGATCGCCTTCATTGATTCTCCTTGCGTAGAGACGCACTGCGCACACCAAACCATCCTTTTGGTTTGGGTGTTGCGTCCTAAAACCCACACCCAGTGTGGGTTTTTTCATGCCGGTTATCAAAAACCGAGTTTCGAGCTCAATAACTTGATCCGCGCTCTTGTTTGTGCAGACCTGGTCAGCAGTCTTTTTACGGCGGCAACCGCTTCTTCGACAGTGCGCACCTTTATCACTCCCTTGAAATCCCAGGAGTCAACGCTGACTACCGGGATTCCGAACTGCAGCGCATAGGCAACCTCTGAGAGTGTTCCCGCTTTTCCGGGCAGGGCTACCACCACATCAGCGCTGGATACTACTACAGCGTTTCTTGCCAGACCAAGGCCGGTAGGGATTACGATATCCACATAGGGATTCGCAGAGTCTTTGTCGTAACTTGGTATAATACCTATAGTTATGCCACCGCCGGCCTTAAAACCTTTGCAAACCGCCAACATTGTACCCTTTAAGCCGCCAGAAACAAGTATTGGCGCCACTTTTGCCAGTTTTTTGCCTAATTTATGGGCAATTTGCTCCACTTCCTTCATGCAGCTATGTCCACCGATTACGCTTACAACCTTCTTCCTCATGCTTTAACCCCTTAGCAAGAAACGTCAGTCGCACATATGTTGGCAGAGTTTTTGAGGGTGACGAGGCCTGGCTCGAGCACGCGACCCGCAGGAAGGAGCGCGCGCAGAGCCAGCCGAGTCAGGACCCTCAAAAACTCTGCCCTCGTCTGGTGCGCCTGACAGGAATCGAACCTGTAATCATAGCTCCGGAGGCTATTGCCCTATCCGTTGGGCTACAGGCGCAAATCTATTCTAATGCTTTTTTTATTTGCGAAAGAACGAAATCTTTATCCTTAACCTTGTATTGCTGGATGGAAAAACGCTTGAAATCCTCTGCGCCTTTCTTCGCAAAGATCTGCTGCATAAAATCCAGGCAACGATCATTACCGGTCCCGCTGCCGCAGGTAGTGAACAAGACCACCTGTTTCTCACACAGTCCCGAACATTTATCAAGATAGGTATTGACTGCCGGGGCAGGCCCGAATGCCCAGACCGGCGTGCCGATGCAGACCAGATCATATTTAAGCAGGTCGATGTTGACGGCTTCGAGCTCTGCGCGCTTGTGCCAGAAGGCCCGCTTACACTGACCAAAAAAGTTCGCTGATTCATCCACGGCCTTGAGCTCAATGATATCGACCTCGGCCTTGGCGCGCAGATACTCCGCCAGGATCCCTGCGACCTCCCGGGTGTTGCCTGAATATGAATAATAAACGATTGCGCTCTTCATTTAAAAAAGACTGAGTTGTTGTTCGTTTTTTTCCTCTTCCCGGCCGGGCCCGCCAAAGACCGAGATAACTCCATATTCTCCGTCGTAGCCTGCCAGGCGCGTGACTTTTCCTTCGCGCATGCGCACCACGCCTTCGGCGATACGCGCAGGCAGCCCCTTCTTTAACTCTTCCGGCTTCGCGCGCACAAGGATATCAAACTCGGTCCCGAACTTCGCCACTGCGCCCATGTATTCTTTTTCCACTGTCTGGGAACCTTTTTTGACGCCTTTGACCTCGGCAATAATCTCGTCCAGCGGTATCATGCTCTTATACGGTATGGCGTTGGCGGGCACAAAACCCTCCGGCCGGTCAGCCAGCTGGTCGACGCGGTTCATCACGCCGACCGTCAGCCGCTTTTTGCATTTTGGACAGATGCCGTTGTTTTTTTTCGTCTCTTCCGGCGAGAAGCGTACCCCGCAATTCCTGTGGCCGTCAAAGTGATACTTCCCTTCCTCGGGGAAGAATTCTATGGTGTACTTAAATCGATTCTTGTCTTTGGTGCGCAACACGTCGCGGATGCTCGCGTAGTCCAGTGCGCAGTCAAATACATTTGCCTCGCGGCCGATCTTGGACGGACTGTGGCTGTCGGAGTCGCTTACCAGGCTGAATCTGTCCAGGGCCGACAGGCGCCAGTTCATTGCCGGGTCGCTGGACAGGCCGGTCTCCAGCGCGAAGATCCTGGAAGTCTGTTTTCCGAAACAGGCCTCTATCTTGTTGAACCCGGACATCGAGCCGAACAGCGAGAACCAGGGCGTCCAGATATGGCCCGGGATCAGCATGCAGTTCTCGTCGACATCAAAGACGATGCGCGCGATCTCTTCCGCGTCCATGCCCAGGATCGGCCTGCCGTCCGAGG
>JAQTMD010000063.1 GCA_028714595.1 Candidatus Omnitrophota bacterium | reverse complement strand
GCTCATAGGCAAACGGATAGGGAATAAAGACGGCGGGCAGGCGATAGTGCTTGAGTTCCGCCAGCGTGGTCGCTCCGGCCCGGCAGACCGCAAGGTCAGCCGCACTGTATGCATACTCCATCTCCTGCAGAAAACCAAAAACCCTGGCTTTTATGTTGTGCGTGCGGTAGGCCGAGCTGACTGATGCGAAGGCTGCCTCACCGCTCAAATGAATGACTTGAAAAGAATCCTTTGCCGCAAGCGCGGACAGCGCATCGGGGCATTTCCGGTTGATGGCAACGCTGCCCTGGCTGCCGCCCATGACCAGCAGCGTGAACTTGTCCGGGTCGAGGGCGAAAAAAGCCCGGCTTTCCTTCCTGCCGATCCGGGCAAGGTTTGTGCGCAGGGGGTTGCCGGTAACCTTGACCTTTGCGCCGGAAATACCGAGCGATTGCCCTGTCTCGGCAAACGACACACAGACCGTATCGGCGAACCGCGCCAAAAAACGGTTCGCCCTGCCCGGGACCACGTTCTGTTCATGCAGCACGGTCCTCGTACGCAACAGCCAGCCGAAGAGTATCATCGGGACGCTGGCAATGCTGCCGAAACCCACCACGATATCCGGTTTATAGTCGATGATGATGCGCAACGACTGCACTGCGCCCCGGAACGCCTGCAGCAGACCCTTGAGGTTCTTTCCCGACAAGCGCAGGCCCACGGAAGCGCCTGCGATCAGGCGGATATCCGGCCAGAGCCGCGCGGACTTGCCGACGGCATTTTTTTCAGGCACGACCAAAAGCGACGACACGTACGGGTAGGCGCGGCGCAGATGCTCGAGGAGGCCGAGTGCCGGAAAGATATGACCTGCGCTTGCGCCTGCTACGACGAGTATCTTCATTGTTTATCCTTCGCCGGATTCTCCGACGCGGGCGATGTTCAAGAGCAGGCCCACGCTGATCATGTCGAATACGAACGACGAACCGCCGTAGCTGATGAACGGCAGCGGCAGCCCTTTGGTGGGAAAAACACCGCAGGAAACGCCGATGTTTACGATAGCCTTGAATGCCAGGAGACTGACCAACCCGAGGCTCAGGAAATAGCCGAAGCGGTCGGGGGCGTTCTTTATCACCTTCACCCCCAGGCGGATAAAGACGATGAACAGGATGATCACCCCGGCGGTCCCGATAAGTCCGAGCTCTTCCCCGATGATGGAAAAGATAAAATCCGTATGGGCTGCCGGCAGGTAAAACAGTTTTTGTTTCGAGTGGCCGAGCCCGGCGCCGAATATCCCGCCCGAACCGAGGGCGATCTGCGACTGGATGATCTGGAACCCGCTGCCCCGGGGGTCGGCCCAGGGGTTAAGGAACGCGACGATCCTGCGCAGCCGGTACGGTTCGCTGACGATCAGCGCGTACAACAGTATCCCTGCTGCGCCGACCAGCGACACGAGGTAGCGCCAGTCGATGCCCGCCACAAAAAGCATCAGGAACACGACGATGCCCAGCGCGATCGTCGTTCCCAGGTCCGGCTGGGCGAGGATCAACAGGCACATCGCCCCCAGTACCGAGACTGCCGGGATAAGACCCCGGCGCAGCGTTTTAATCGCTGCCTCCTTCCGGGCGATGAAATCCGCCGCGTAGATGATCAGGGCCAGGCCTGCGAACTCCGATGGCTGAAAGCTTAAGAATTTGAAACGGAACCACCGGCGCGCCCCGGCCACTTCCCTGCCGATGCCGGGGACCAGCACCAGCAAGAGCAGCACGAACGAAACCGCCAACAACGGCCGGGCGATCTGCCGCAGTCTTTTATAATCGTAGACCATGGCCAGAAGCGTGAACGCAAAGCCGATGGCAATGAAACTCAGGTGGCGCTTGAGGAAAAAGAGGCTGTCCGTGTAGCGCTCGAGGGCGTAGATACTGGAGGAACTGTAGATCATGACGACGCCGATGCAGATCAGCGTCATCGTGGTCATGCACAGCTGGAGACGGACGTTGCGCATCATCATGGCTTCACCTTGTGCGCTGCGGCCAATCGTTTGACCGCATCCTTGAACGCCCTGCCCCGCTCCTCGTAATCCTGGAACATGTCAAAACTCGAGCACATGGGAGACAAAAGGACAAAATCACCCGCAGAGGCCTTGCCGAACGCAGCCTCGACCGCCTCGGAGAGCGTCTCGCATTCGGAGACCGGGATGGTACCGGCAAAGGCCAGCGCGATCTTCTGTCGCGCCTCGCCGATGAGTACCGCCTCTTTTACCTTGTACCGGGCAGCGTCGAGGATACGGGTATAGTCGACGCCTTTGTCCCTGCCGCCGCAGATCAGGACCACCGGTGCCTTTATGCTCTCCAGGGCCCAGAGACAGGATTCTGCGGTCGTGGCCTTTGAATCATTGATGAACCGAACGCCTGCGACCTCTACCACTTCTTCCATGCGGTGCTCGAGCCCTTTGAATTTAGAGAACGCCCGCAGGCAGCACTCACGGGTGATGCCCATGATCTCGCAGACTGCCGCAACGCAGGACTGGTTGGGATTGAAATCTTTGTCTGTACCGAAATACCGTATGGCAGGCCGCAGCGCGCCGGCAAGGCGCTCAAGTTCGGCATCCGAACCGTTCAAGACGGCAAAATCCGACGCATCCTGGTTCAAAAAGATCCGCTTCTTTGCGGCAATGTATTCGTTCATCCCGGCATAGCGGTCAAGGTGGTTACGGCTGATATTGGTGATGACGGCGATGTGCGGACGGAACGTCTCGATGTGCTCCAGTTGAAAAGAACTCACTTCCAGTGCTATAACGTCGGTTTCGCCGGCCTTTGTCACTTCCTGGGTGAACGGCGTGCCGATATTTCCGCAGACGATCGCCCTGCGGCCTGCCTCGGCCAGGGCCATGCCGATCAAGGTGGTCACGGTAGTCTTGCCGCTTGACCCGGTCACGGCGATCACCGGGCAGGGACAGACCAGCCACCCTGCCTCTATTTCGCTGACGACCGGCGTTTGTTCTTCGCGTGCCCAGACCACGGGAAGCGCGGTATCCGGCACGCCCGGAGAAACGACCACGAGGTTTTTGTCGCAGCAGAAGGTGCGGGTGTGAAGCCCGAGCTGCGACTGGATCCCCTGCTCTGCAAGCGCTTCGGCATTGGCGAGCGTCGTCCGGTTTTCCTGATTGTCGGTGACGCTCACCCGCGCACCCAGATCGGCCAGCAGGCGGGCGCAGGCGAAACCGCTGCGGGCAAGGCCCACGACCAGGATCCGTTTGTCTTTGAACAGGCCGATGTTTTTCATCAGCGTATCTTGAGGGTTACGAGGGTCAAGAGCGCCAGGATCACGCTTACTATCCAGAACCGCACGATCACCTTGTTCTCCGCCCACCCCAGGAACTGGAAATGGTGATGCAAGGGTGAACACTTGAAGATGCGTTTGCCGGTGAGCTTGAACGACGCCACCTGCAGGATCACGGATGCCGCCTCTGCCACAAAGATCCCCCCCACCAGGACCAACAGGAGTTCCTTCTGGATGAGAAGCGCCGTGATGCCCAGGGCCCCGCCCAGCGCCAGGGACCCGACATCGCCCATGAAGATGGTCGCAGGATAACAGTTGAACCACAGGAATCCCAGGCCTGCGCCGATGATGCTCGCGCAGAAGATGGTCAGCTCTCCGGCGCCCTTGATATACGGGATCAGGAGATAGTCGCTGAAACGCACGTTGCCCGAGACATAGCAGAGCACGGTGAAGGGAATAGCCGCAAATACCACGCTTCCGATGGCCAGGCCGTCCAGGCCGTCGGTAAGGTTGACGGCATTGGAGGTCCCGGCGATCACCAGGATCACGAACACGATGTACCAGATGCCCAAGTCTACGAACACGTGCTTTATGAACGGGATGTCCAGCGACGTGCTGCGGGCAGGATCGAGGTACAGGATGACTCCCAGGGTCAGTCCCAGAACGATCTGGCTGGTGAACTTTGCGGCCGCCGTCAGGCCTTTTGAGCACTTCTTTATGTGCTTGAGGTAATCGTCCATAAACCCGGTCATGCCCAGCCACAGCGTGCCGCCGAGCGCCATGATCACCTGCTTGTTGGTCAGTTCCGCCCAGAGCAGCGTCGACGAAACGATTGCCAAAAGGATGAGGATCCCGCCCATGGTCGGCGTGCCCTGCTTCTGCTGGTGCAGTTCGTAGAGCTTTTTGCTCTCTTCCTTACGGATGTGCGCCCCGACAGAAAGTCTGCCGATGGTCCTGATCACCATCGGGCCGAAGATGACGCTGATAAAAAACGCCGTGACCGTGGCCATGATGGCGCGGAACGTCAGGTACCTGAAGATATTGAAAAACGAGGCGATGTCGTGTAAGGGGTACAGCAAGTAATAAATCATCGGGGAGCCGCTTTCTCGAAAATGGTTTCCAGGTGCATGGCCCGCGAGCCTTTTACCAGGACTACGTCTTCGGCGCACGGCCTGACCTTCGTAAACAGAAGCTGCTGCGCGGCCCGGGCGTCCGGGCAAAGGAAGAGCCTGTCGGCGGCAAGGCCGCTTGCGCGCGCGGCTGCAAGGGCGCCCGCGGAAAACCTGCCCACGGCAATAAAGGTATCGCAGACGCGGGAGATCTGCCTTCCTGCTTCGGCGTGGAACCGGGCGGTGAGCGAACCCAGTTCAAGCATGTCCCCCAGCACCACGATCTTCTTGCCGCATGCCGGGTAGTCTTCCAGCGCATAGAGCGCCTGCCTCAGGGAGGCCGGGTTGGCATTGTAGGTATCGTCGATGAAACGGCTGCTGCCCACGCTGCGCACGACGAGCCTCCCCGGAGGGAACCTGAAATTTTCAAGCCGCCGGCTGATATCGCGCCAGGACATACCGAAGATCCTGCCGCAGGCGATCGCTGCCAGGGCGTTATACGCATTGTGCGCGCCCACGGTGCCCAGGGATATCCGGTGGCCCGCGCCCACCGTAAAAAGGAGCCGCGATGCTGCGAGGCGCAGGTCTTCCGCGCGTACGTCGCTTGCATGCAGGCAGCCGAAGCTGACGATGCACGGATCCGCGGCATTGGAACGGATCTTCCGGCGCAGGAACGCGTCATCGGCATTGAGCAGGAGCAGCCGCGGAGCGCGCAGGTATTTTATGAGGGAATACTTCTCGTGCGCAACGCCCCGCATGGTCTTGAAATACTCCAGGTGGGAGGGGCCGATGTTGGTGATGATCGCCGCGGTCGGTTGAGCTATGCGCGCAAGCTGTTCGATCTCGCCGAAGTGATTGGTACCCCGCTCCACGATTGCTGCATCAAGACCCCGGCGCAGCCCCAGGAGCGTCATCGGCAGCCCGATACGATTGTTCTTCGTGCCTTCGGTCGCCAGGACCTTGAACCGGGCTGCCAGCACCCAGGCGAGCATATCCTTGGTGGTGGTCTTGCCGGTCGAGCCGGTGATCGCTATGACCGGGATATCGAATTTCGACCGGTGGAATCGTGCGATATCTCCCAGTGCCTTGACCGTGTCTTCTACGGCGATCACGCACGCTCCTCTGGAGAGCTCCCGTGCCTTTGGGCCCTGGGCGATGATGCAGGCGGCGCCCTTTTTGATTGCCGTATTAATAAATGCATGGCCGTCGAACCTGTCTCCGGGAATGGCGATGAACGCCTCGCCTGCCCTGGTCGTACGGGAATCGATGGAGATCCCGTGCACCAAACGTCCCCGTGACGGCGCAACCAGTACCCCGCCGGTAGCTATCAGCAGCTCGTTGATCGTAAACATTCCCTGACTGCCTCTCTATCGTCAAAATGCACGGTCCTGTCCCCGTAGATCTGGTAATCCTCGTGTCCTTTGCCGGCGACCAGCACGACATCCCCGGTCTTTGCCAACTCCAGCGACTTTCTGATCGCATCCAGCCGCTCGGGGATGACGCAGAAATTATCGCCTCCCAGGCCCCTGGTGATGTCGCGGATGATGTCCTGCGGCTCTTCGGAACGCGGGTTGTCGCTGGTGATGATCGCAAAATCCGCCAATCTCGTCACCGCCTGCCCCATCTTCGGCCGCTTGGACTTGTCGCGGTCGCCGCCGCAGCCGAAGACGACGATGATCCTGCGCCGGGTGATCTGCCGCAGCGCCTGCAAGACGTTCGTCAAAGCGTCTTCGGTATGGGCATAATCGACAAAGACCGAAAATCCTTTTGCCGTTGCCACCGGCTCAAGCCTGCCGGGGACCTGGGCAAAACCTTCCAGCGCCTTGCGTACTGCCGCCGTCGGGAACCCGACGGCCCGCCCCCATGCATACGCAGCCAGCACATTGTACAGGTTGTGCCTGCCGATCAGCCGGATGGCATATCGTTCGGCGGTACCGGAGGCCCGGAGCAAGAATCGCGTTCCGGAGACTCCCAGGCGTATGTCGCGGGCAATGACGTCGGCATCGTTTTCGAGCCCGTAGGTAACAACGCGCGCACCGGTCATGGCGATCAGACGCCTGCCAAAAGGATCGTCGGTATTAATCAGTGCAACGGAATCCGCAGGCAGGCCGGCGAATAACTTCGCCTTTGCCCGGAAATACCCTTCCATGTCTTTGTGGTAATCCAGGTGGTCCTGGGTAAGATTGGTGAATATCCCTGCCCGGAAATTTATCCCGTCGGTCCTGCCCTGGTCCAGGGCATGGGATGACACTTCCATGCAGCAGTGAGAGACGCCGCAGGAGAGCATCTCGCCGAGCATCGCTTGAAGCTGCAGGGGGCCGGGAGTAGTATTGATCGCGGGTCTGACCGTATCTTTGAAACGGTAGTTGATGGTCCCCACCACTGCCGGGACCGCACGACATTCTTTCAGGATCGCCTCGATAAGGTACGTGACGGTGGTCTTGCCGTTGGTCCCGGTGACGCCCGTGACCTGGAGCTTGTGCGAGGGGTTGCCGTAGAAGGTGCAGGCAAGCTGCGCCACGGCCGTGCGGTCATCGTCCACCCCGACGAACACGACACCCGGGACCCCTGCGCCCCGCTGATTGCGTATCCCTTGATACACTACTGCGCGCGCTCCCCGCCCTATCGCTTCGCCGATAAACGCGCCGCCGTCAGCCTTTGAGCCTTTGACGGCAACGAACAGACAGTCGTCCCTGGCGTCTTTGGAATTACTGCAGATGCCGGAGACGTCAAAGTCGACGAACGGTCCGATGATCCGATGGCCTGGCAGGGCGTTAACGAGACGAGAAAGTTTCATCGAGGGAAACGATATCAACTGTTTTCTGTTTTGCCTTCAGGTATTTGATGATTTCGCCGGCGACGTTCTTGAACACGGGCGCCGAGACCGTACCGCCGAAATACGTTCCGCGGGGCTCGTCCACCGTGACCACGATCACGGCCGCGGGATTCTCGGCGGGCGCGAATCCGATGAACGAGGCGATGAATTTATCATGAGAGTAGGTGCCGTTGGACTCGACCTTTTGCGCGGTCCCGGTCTTTCCTGCCGCAGTGAAATCGTCCATTCTGGCCATTTTTCCCGTGCCGCTCTCGATCGCGCCGATGAGGAGTTTGCGTACCCGGGCGCATGTTTCAGGGGACAGCACCCGCTCGGAGACGACCTGCGGCCCGGAGACCTCGATTGCCTGCCCCCGGGGATCGCGGATCTCGGCAACGATGTAAGGCTTGAGCAGGGTGCCGCCGTTGGCGATCACCGACAGGGCGCAGGCAAGCTGCAGCGAGGTCACGCAGACCTCCTGGCCCATCGGCACGGCAGTGATGGACGTCTTGGACCACCGGCGCACCTCTTTTACTTTACCGGGGATCTCGCCGGGAAGGTCGATGCCGGTCTTTGAGCCGAAGCCGAAAGCCTTGATGTACCGGTACAGCATTTCCGGGCCGACCAGCTGCGCCACCTTGCAGGTCCCGATGTTCGAGGATTGTTCGATCACTTCCCGGAACGTCAGCCACCCGTGCGGCCGGTGGTCATGCAGCGTATGGCTGGCAAAACGGTACTCCCCGTTCTCGCAGAAGAAACGCGATCGCTCGTCGACCTTCGCCTCCTGGAGCGCTGCGGCGGCGGTCACGATCTTGAACACCGAACCGGGCTCGAACATGTCGCAGACGGCGCGGTTGCGCATCTGTTCTTTACCGGCGCCGGAGGGATGGTTGAGGTCAAAGGTAGGACGGTTCGCCATTGCCAGGATGGCGCCGGTCGCCGGGTCCATGACGACGATGCTCGCACCGCGGGCCCGTGACGTGCGAAAGGCCTTTTCGAGCTCGCGCTCGGCGATGTACTGGATGATCTCATCGATCGTCAACACGAGGTCAAAGCCGTCCCGGGGCGCGGACATGCGCGGGTTAAGGTCGAGATTCTTGCTGCGCGCATCGCGGACCAGCC
>JAQTMD010000062.1 GCA_028714595.1 Candidatus Omnitrophota bacterium | reverse complement strand
CCGACTCCGCCGAGGGCGCCCTTGAGGTACGATCCATAGTTCCAGGAAGCGGGATCGATTTGGGTGGCGGACGGCCCCAAACGCTTCGCGGCCCATTTCGCGGCCATCATCCCTAGCTGATAGAGCCACAGGTTTTTCAGGGCTTCTCGGAAGTTCAGGCCCATGAAGGCGCCGCCGGCGCGTCGCGCGATCGCGCGGCCGCGTCTGCGTGTGGTGCTGGGGTTTTTGGTAAGGGCTTTTCGTCGTCTTCGTCGTTTTGGCATCTCGCTTGCTCCTTTGGTTGCTACTATCGCGGCTGCGCGCGGCTTTGCGCGTCGTTTCCGTTTGCGCGGCGCGGCGGGCGCTGCGCGTCGTGTCCTTTTGCTTGCCGCTGCGCGGCGTTTTCGCGGCGCTGCGGGCGCTGCGCGTTTTTTGCGTTTTCGGCGCGGGTTTATACAGAGTATTTCTTTCATCTATCCCTCGATTCCTCGGATTGTGAGCCGCATTTTCGGCCCCATTATTTTTAGAAGGTTTCCGGCGCCGTCCTCGTTGCTCCATATCGAAGGGGGCTTCTTGAACGTGTGAATGTACCCCTTTGCTTTTCCGGTCCATTTGTCGGATTTATAGGCGATCGTTTTTACGCGGCCGATGTTCCTAAACTTCTCTTGCGTCGGTCGCTTGATAGTTACCAGGGCGTATTTATCAGGCTCAAAATCGGTAAAGCGCTTGTAGAGGCTTTCCGCTTTCCTGATCCACAAGTGGCGATTGTTCGGTTTCACGGCGCGTTTCTTGTCGGGCTTGAGTAGCCAGATCGCGCGGCCGGTCTCGGTCGCGGTGAACAGCCACCCTTTTTTGAAATCTAGTGTTCGGCCGTTGGTAAGCTCGATAGTCAAGGCCTCGCCTAGCTCGGTCAAAACCTCGGGGACGTTTAGAAACCGGTTCTTGTGCCTTACGGACGGCCGGGGGTTCTCGTCGACTATCGAGCTCGAGCTTGTTCCTTTTTTGGTCTGTACGGTCGTGGGCGGGTTTGGCGTTCGTCTTGCGGTGCGCTTCGGCCGGCCTATCACGGCTTTTATACCGGCTCGTCCGAAAGCGATCGTTCTGAACGAGTCCGCTTGAAAGTGTTTCGTCGCGAGCTGGCGAAACCGGAAATAATCTTCGGACGGAGCGGCGGCGGCATAGTAGCGCGTCGAATACCCGTGCATCTTCGCCCATGCGCGCGCGGCGGCTGGCGTCCAGCGCTCGCGGTCGAACAAAAGCGAATGTATGCGGGTGCTCGTCATACGGCGCCTCTCACCACTACCACCCACCCGCGCGGGTCCAACCTATGGCCGCGCGCTGCTGGCCATGCCTGATATGTCGGTATGCCGTCGTCTATGCGTATTTCTTGGCCTGCAACAGTAACATCTAGATTAACGTCGGCGGAAGTGGGGTCCCATTCCAAGAACCACAACCCCATAAAATCGCGCGTTCCGTTTGTGCCAAGAACGATTCCATGTGATGGCGGTGTATGGGGAAAGGTCAATGGCCAATTCGTATCCTGTCCTATCGCGCAAAGGGTAATATTGCACAGTCCCCAGGCCTGGGCGAAGCAGTAATTTGTTTCGCCGGTGCGATTCACAAACCGCACGTTACGGATATTCACGGTTGAATTATAGATATTGAAGTTGTTCCCGGCGTCGGCAGGTACGAGACACAAAAGCCAGGATATGGGGCCAGCATATTGATCTATTCCTGTCATTTCATCGGACAAGGTGCAGTTGATGCAGTTGATTTCGCCTCGAACGCCGATCGCTCTAAGTCGCGCGTTTCCGTACATGAAAATATCGGCGTCAATAACGGCGTCGCGTACTAACGAGCCGTTTCTCATGACAAGAGCCGGTGCGTAGAGTATGAGACCGGACGTATTGACGCCTGGTCCCACGCCGGCGGTAGAACTCGATAGGTTTTTGATTCCTGTCGCCGATACCACATCAAGCGCGGCATCAATCGACGGGTACTCGTTGATCTTGCCTTCCATTCTCAAAGATATGTTGGAATTGAGGCGGCAAAACGTAAACGCTGTTGGAGCTTGAACAAGCGCATTTTCTGAAATGCCTGATGCGCTCATGTCCACATCGATTCGGAGATTGCAAAACGCTACTCTCGCAGATGCGTAAGTTGCGCCGGTTCGTCGCGTTGTGGCCTTGTGAGCGAGAATGAGATTTTCAACGGTAAGAGAAAGAGCCGGGCGGATAATGCGGCAGATATCGCCGATGTTTGGGATCAACTCGGTTCCATCGCCGGCGGGCACCCAAAGAGTGTCGGTCTTGTTTGACAGTATCGGCGCCGCCCATGTCTGATAAAGTCCCGCAGATGTCTTTTGAAGCCACCAGCCACCGGAAAGCGCTTCCTCAAGCGCAACGGGAGCGGTGAAAAGAAAGCCATTGTAGTTGGTCAAAACGGCGGATACCTCGTGATTCTCGGAAAGCACTTCAGGCGCGGAGACACCCACAAAGTTTAAAAAGCCGTCCTGCTCAAAAGAAAACCTCGAGGTGTTTATTGTGTATTCAGTGTGATCGGCCTCGATGAGTATTCGGACATGGTGGCGAATCGTGGCGGGCAGGTAGGGAAGGAACCACATGGACGCATAAGGGTTTGTCGCGCTCCCGTCCCCTGTGACATCCGATCCAGTGGCATAGTTCACGTGATACTCGAGATCATCGATCGTAACTTCAAGCGCTCCACAAACGGCAAGCAGTTGATAGAGATCGCGGATCTCTTGATCTAAGCCATTGTTCATGGCATCAATGAGGACCGACCGATCAAAGATCCCAGTGCTGCGCCAGGCCTCGAACGCTCGAACAAAATCACGCTTCCAGTGCCTACGCATCCGCCGGCGGACTAGATCGATCGTGGCCTCTCGTATTGCTTCCCGTCCTTGGTTGTCAAGTAGTAGTTGAGTCATAGCCTACCTTTTCCAGAAAATCGCAAGAGCCACTAAGGGCAGCGCGATCATCAATCCTTTTCCGAGTCCCGCTCCCACAGTGGAAGCGGCGGAGCTGATAGAATCAGCAAACGATCTCTGTTTTTCATAGCCCGAAGCCTTGCGCTCGATTTGCCAGTTGACGCAAGCAGGAGAGCTAGGATCTGAACATAGGGTTTCGTCGGTCGAATCAAGCAGAGCGTTAAACTGTCGGCTGATTTCCTTGTTTTGATCCTCAAGATAGGCAAGGCGCGTTATGAGTCCCGCAAGTGCCACTATTCCGACACCGATCGCGATCGGAATAAAGATCCCTGATAGTCCCGCTTGCGGAATGACAATATCGAAATCCCGACCGTTCCAGCGCGCTCCCCACTCGCGATCCTCGACTTTTCGGACGGCGTTTTTCAGCTCTTCGTTGTCCGCCTGGAGCTTTGCAAAGCGGACCTCGAGGTCAGGCGACAGGGACGGCAGGGCCACCCCCGAACGGGCGGCAAAGGCGAACGTGAACCCGAGCGCGGCCAGGCGTAGACCATTCCCGAACACTTGCGAATCTAGATCGCGCGCTCGATTGACCGCCCTATCCCAAGCCATTCGGGCAGCACTTGAGGGCGGCGCGTCAATCGGCGCCATTTTGCGCGCGGTTTCCATTTACATCATTGACCCTATCAGCGCGGCAAGCGGCAAAAGGTACATCCTATCCGATCCACCGCCGGCACTTTGAGAAGCAACCCCTGGAACTCCCGGCGGTCCCGGCGGTCCCGGCGGTCCCATCGGCCCGATCGGTCCGCGTGTCTCGTCGGGATGCGCGGCCAGGTAATCGCGTACAGCTCGAAGAATCGCCGCGTCGCTTGCCGTTCCCGGCGGTCCCATCGGTCCTGGCGGTCCCGGCGGTCCCATCGGTCCCGGCGGGCCCATTCCGATCGGCGTCGGCGTCGGCGTCGGTGTGGTCGGAATTCTAATTTCCGGCTCGCGCGTCGGCGTCGGCGAGGGCTCTATTACAATCGGCTCTCGCGTGTGCACGTCCTCCGGCTCTTCTTTGCCTGGCAGCGGCGGAAGCCAGATAGCAGGATAGCTGTTTCCGCTCCCGTACGGCGCGCGGGTATCCGTCGCGCTGTAATGCGGTGTTAGCTGTAGACCGCTTACCTTGTACGCTTCCCACCCTGTTTTTGCTTTCTTGATGTGCGCGTTCCACGTCGCATCATTGAGCGCATAGAGTCCGGTTTTGACGTTCGAGAGACCATAAGCAGCTTTCGATATCCCCCAACAAGTCTCCCCCTTTTTCGGGCGATACCAGAAACCGGCTTGCGGCGTATCCGTGATCTGTTCGTCGGTGGGCCTGATTCGGCCGTCGTCGTCGGCGCCGTAAAACGAAATGATAGACGACAAAACCGGCGCGGCGCCGGCGGCCGGCAGAGCTGTGCACGAGCCGAGACCACCGAAGCGCGGCGGCTGTAAATGTCGCATCATTCTAACGCGCCGGAAATCAAGCGGCGTTGCCGCAAACGGCACAGGAGCGCGCCTTATGTACGGACTTTGCGCCATGGGTCACCAGTATTGTGGAGCGGGTGCGCTCCAATTCACCGCGCGCGTGCCGAGGTCTGAGCCGAAACGCATCATTCGAGGCGTGCGGCCTTGCGGACCATAGGCGGCCGGCCAGTAATCATCTCCCATGAATTTCGACACCCGCCGCGCGATCGGCGCGGCGATGCGAAGACCGGCGGCGATCGCGGTGCCATATCCCGGCACCATTGCGGCGATCGGCGCCAGCTTACCGGCATACTTGCCTATAAACTTGGTCATCGGCTTTACTACCTTCATCGCCATCTTGCGGATCTTGCCGCCGATCTTGAGGAGCATCTTTCCGCCGGGTAGGCGTTTTACGACTTTGCGAATACCTTTCCTGATTCGCTTGGCCACCTTGCGAACCTTGCGAAACAGGCGCTTGAAGAAACCGCCTAGCCCGTCGTACTGGTAAACGGTTCCATCGTCCCCGAGCCCGTACATGCCGGGATAAGGCGTTCCGGCCACCCTCATGTATTCGTAGTCTTTCGGCGCAAGCTCTATCATTGGAGTTCGAGCAAGGCCGGATTGGTACTCTGGGATCACTTCGGCCGCGAGACCTCCGAGCATACCGCCGGGGATGACGCCTCCGCCTTGCGCGTCGTAGTGCGGCGCGAGATACCCGAACCCTCGAAGGCCCACGGTAGACCAGTCCGCCGGCTCCGTGTATCCGTCGTAATCGTCAGCGCCTAAAAGGCCATCATACGACTGATATTCGTCGATATTCGGGCTAAAGCCCCTAATGCTTGCAGTTCCGAGCATAGCGAACACTCCTTTTTTTTTTCGTGGTAGTTGCCTAGCGCTCCGAGTAACCGCCCGTCCAGATCCCAGATCGCAAGTCTGGAATGGGGCGTTATTTCGCCGAAACCCTTGTGAGGTGCGAGCACGGGATCGGCTGTCACCCAACCTATTTTTTGGATGAGCACTTGCGGAAATACGTGGCCAAACGTATCGCCGGCCGGTGCTGACAATGGCGATGTCGTGGCGATGCGAACGGGGAAACCTACGCTTTCATAGAGCGCTCCAAGCGCGGCGGTAGCACAATCGCAATCACCTACACCATAACCGGCGCCGGCGCCGCGTCCATCTCCTCCGATGACGAGATTCCACAAGGCATCAGGGGAAAATGAAAGCAGCTCTTTGGAGGTGGGGTCTTTGACATACCGCCACCCGCTCAAAAAGCCGTCGAATATCTTTCGAGCTTGCGAGAGATAGTCTTTTCGCGGTGCCGTGCTTGCGAGGGCGGCCGCGCGGTTTCTGATTCGCAGGTCTTCGGAGCCTTTGCGGATCGCGCGGCCGATGAGTTGCAGCGTTCGCCGCATGAGTGCGGCGCCGTCGCCGTCGACTGGTACTCTAACGATCTCGTATGTCAACCAATGCCGGGTTTCTCGGATTCCTCGGTCTGGTCTTCTTCGTCGTCTTTAAACAAATCAGGCTCGACACTTTCAAAGGCGTTTTCAAAGGCTTCGATTGCGGCGAGCCGTTGATTGCGTGGGAGTTCGGCAAGTACACCCCTATACACTCCTGCGAGGTCTTTAGGGTCCGCCTGGGCGAGACTTTGGAGGATGTCTTTCCCATTGAGCGGCGCCGTCGTCGCCGGCGTCGCCGGCGCGGGTCGAGCTGTGCGCGGTGGGGGGGGGGCTGTGCGCTCTTGCCGTGTCAAGAACATTTCAATCAAGCGCGTTATGTGAGGAACGAGGGAGTCCGCGTCCGTTTCGCCACCCTGAAACGAAACGGGCGCGGGGGGAGGGGGAGCGGGTGTTAATGCTTGCAATCTAGTAATCAGTTCTATTGCTTGGTTGAGCGCTTCAAAGGGTGATGGCTGTTGTACGGTTGGGGGCGGCGCTGCCGTACGGTTTAGAAGCGAGGATAAAAGCTCGCTCTCCGTCGATTTGTACTTTTGAAGTACTTGGAGCAGCTCGGCAAGGTTGTTTCCTGCGAACGATTGAGCGGGGACGGGCGGCGGCGCAAACTGCATTGAGGTTTGTTCGCTTGGATAGCTCGGTGGCGTATAGGCTGGTATAGGCCGGCCCCAAAACAAAGGCGGGTGAGAGTATAGCGGGATATCGTAGGTGCCTTTGTACTGCCCTTTCTTGTTGCGAATCTTGATGCGGAGTTCTTTCCCCCCCCATGTACGGGCGAGGTACTGCAGATCAAGCGGTGTTTGTCCGTCCGTGACTTCGATTTCTTCAAGCAGGCCTCGAAATTCTCGGGGGGCTTGCCTCCATACCTGAATTCTATAGCCTGGGGATACAGTTTTTAAAAGCGTCTGGATCTGGTCGAGGGCATCGGGTGCAAGCTCGGCGGTTTCGTCGGGATCGTCTGCGATCTCTGTATCTGGAAAATCTACCTTGCGAGGTCTTCCCATACAACCGAATATAATTCGGTCAAAATGGCGAGTCAACGAATATTCGGCGGAGACCTGGATTTAAAAAGGCGGGTATTAAGGCGCTATTTTGCCGCATACCTGGCTAATACCTGGGGTTTTACGGCTGTTTTTGCGAAAAACAGGGCTTTAACCGGTGAAATTAGATTTCTTGACGTATCGATATCAATAGGTAGACTGGTCCCATGTTACCAGAAAACCAGTCTATGGAAAGTTTTACCGCAGAATCGCGGCCGTGTCCCGGTGCTGCTGCTACCACCGTTCTTCAAGCCGGATCTTAGCGGCTTTACGGTTCTTGTCAAGTTTCCATGCTGGTTTTTTGGCTGAAAGGCAAACCAATGTCAGCGGCCAGGGATTACGCCTCGAAAACAGCCACTCTAACCACATTACCTAGAATCGTTTTCACTCTGAGGGAGCCAGGAGCGGCGGATCTGTCGCCGCGCGCGCGGGTATATCTCGCCTACGTCGTTGCGCTCGCAAAAATGGGATACGTTTCTATTGCCGTCCCGATCAACGCTCTCACAAGGGCACAGCAGGCGGCCGGCGGCCGGTATCGGTCCGATCGGTCTACGTACCTTGCCTTGGCGGAACTCGAAAGCAAGGGCTACTTGAGGCGGTCTAGATACCGTATCGGAGACGATCACTTCCGGACAGTGATCAACCTGAACCTGGCCGCGCTGTCATTCTGGACGGGTAAACGTGTAGGAAAATGTACACCCATATCCTCGAAAGTGGGATATGTGCAAGGTTTGCAGAAAGAGCCTTGGACGAGTAAACCCACTGTAACTACTAGTGTTCTTAACTCCGAATATACGTATTTAAAACGCACTATGGTGCGCGTGACAGATAGGGCAAAGGCGATCTGGAAATGGGCTCCTGTCCTGTATACGCTGCGTTGTCTGGCAGGCTCTCCGAGGGCTCCAGAAGTCAGGATCGCGGCGGCGGAGTATCACGGCCTTGTCGAGTCCATGAGTGGCATTGATTGGCCCTACTGGGATCAACGATGGAGTGAGCTATCAATTCCGGTGAGGGAATCCACCGCGCAAGTGGAGCTATTGCCAGCCTTGAGGGAAGCGGCCAGACGACGATCGCGAGGACAAGTTGCCAAGCTACCAAACCCCATAAACCTAAAACCTGGAAACGAAACCCCTTGCCGCGGCAATAAAAACCCAATAAAAACAAACACTTACAGCCAGGATGAAAAAAACGAAATACCTGGAATTGGGGTCACTCCTGAGATGGTCCGGGAAGCCTTGGCCGAGATAGCACGCGCAAGGCTTCCCGAACCATTCCCGGCGCGGGATCGGGGCTCGTCCGGTGAACCGACTGGATGACCCTGAGCGGCGAATCAATGAAGGCTCTTGCGTGTCCGATGTAATCCGCCACCTGATCGGCGTTTTTGTGTCCGGTGACCGTCTGTATCGCCCAAGACGGCACACCCTGGCGGGCGGCTTCGGACACTAGGCCGCGTCTCAAAGAGTGCGCGGTGTAGTTG
>JAQTMD010000061.1 GCA_028714595.1 Candidatus Omnitrophota bacterium | reverse complement strand
ACCCGGGAAAATGTATACAGGATCGCCCCGCAGATTACAAGGCCGGGCTCCTATCAAATTGTGATCGCTCACCAGGGAGAAACGCTTAAGTCGGAGCAGTTCGAAGTTGTTGACGACCCGTTCAGCGGCCTGGCCGGGGAGATGGTCGCAGCTTATTCCGCGCACGGCACGCTGAACCACGCCGAGATACCCCGGAACATCTCGGTAATTGACGCCGATGGCAAATTCGTCCGTTCGATAGCTTCGATGCCGCCAACCATGTTCCCCGAGGGTAACCAGCTTGTCACGACACACTATGTGGCCGAGACTTACAACGTGTGGGGTCCTTTCATAAAGGAAGACAGCGTTTTTGTCTCGTCGCAGAAAGACCGGATGAGACAGATACTCAAAGAAGAGGCTCCCTGGATGCTCGCAATGCAGGTCCCCGAAGGTAAATTCGAAGGCTCGGTGTACCAGGATGAGCGGGATATCAACTTCTTCACCTCCCTTTACTACCGTTTCGAAGAGCACGGCCGGTACATCAGAGACCTCTCTGACGACAATTATTCGACTGCAGCCACGGCGCAATATGCCGCTGCCATGACAGTCGCAGCCCGTATTTTCGCCGAAGACAATGAAACCGCAATGGCTCAACAATGCGCCGCTGCGGCAGTGGGGGCAAACAGTTTCCTTGACGGACACCCGGAATTCGCTTCTTTTGAACAACGGGGGATCAGCGACGGCATCGATGTTGACGAGCGCATGACCGCGGCGGTTCAGCTGCTCGAATTATCTCAAGATTATCCGGAGGTATTCGAAGCGGCTGCGGCCGAGGCAGGCGGACCTGCAGCCTACAGCCAAAACCTGGCTTCATTCATCAAGGCGCATGCCCGGGATCTTGCCTATACCCATACCTTTGAGGCTGAACGCCACGATAATGTGGCGTTGTCTTATCTGGCCCTGTTGCCGGATGATACCGTCAAGGCGTTTGGCTTGGACGCCGAACGGGAGTTTGCCCGGAATCAATTATTCTCCCTCGGGGAAGACATCCTTGACCTTGCACGGGATAATCCTTACGGGGTCGGGGTCAAAAATAGCAGGGTTGAAGCGTGGGCCCGCGGTTCAAACAGAAATAAACTGGATAAGGCCAGATACCTGGTAATCATCGACGAACTTTATTTCAGGCGGCAGGGGCCGGAAGGATACGATCCGAGGTATCTGCGAGCGGCATACGATCTCTGGAACAATGTGGTGGAGCGGGGCAATCCCAATGCCATGTCCTACGTAATCGGTTACGGCGATAATTCGCCGCAGAAGCCGCACGATTTACTCTTTAAAAGCGGATACGTCTCGTATGAACAGATGAAGGGACGGATCGTTTCAGGTCCGACGATTTACGCGGATGATCCCGCAATCCCGGGCTTATACGACGCTTATCGGGATACCGATGAAGGGTCATTGTCCTATCAGGTGAACGAACCGACGAACCAGGAGTTGAACAGCGCGGCAGTCTTTGCAAGCGTATTCCCCGAAGTCGTAGCTGCCCGGAATGAAGAATTCACAAAGGGCCCGGTTCAGGCAGCGGATAGCTGCTCGATCGATTCCTTTGCTGCGCCGGAATGTCTTGAGCAGTTCAAAGGATTCATAAACGGAGAGAAAGTTACCGTATATGTGTATAGGGAAGGTTTCGAAGCGAAAACCACAAGGGGCTGCATCATCGCCAGCGGAAGCTGCAATTCCTGGAATTTCAGTCCGATCCGTTCACAGGTAACTGAAAGAGAGGTTTTGGACGGCAACGCGAATAAAGACGGCGGCGAGAAAATAATTCCCGAGGCGAGGCAGGGCATTAACCTCGATGAATGGGTAGAGCAGCAGCAGGCGTTAAACCGCACTATTGTGGCGGTACAGGGGCTGGGTTTTGTCGGACAGGCCATGGCCTCGGTCATCGCTAATGCCCAGCACGTGAAAGAATATGCGGTAATCGGGATCGACCTGCCTTCCAATCAGGAAAGGCTTGATCTGATCAACCGCGGCATCTCCCCGATCAAAAGCGACGACCCGAAACTGCAGGCCTTCCTCAGGGAGGCGGCACTGCACCGAAGGAGCCTCATTGCCACGACGGAAAAAAAGGCTTATTCTTTCGCGGACATCATCGTCATGGATGTGCCTTTTGAAGCAGAGAAGCCGGCGATCAAAGACGTGCTGGATTTTGTCATGGCAGCCGAACCCAATCCAGCCAACTGGCTGAAAAAGCCGGTGATCGATGCGGTGGCCGATCTGTACGCGGAACGGGGGAAGATGTCGCTTGGCATTTTTGAAAATGCCGTGAAAGATATCGCCTCCTTCATGAAAGAAGACGCCCTGGTGATCATTGAAACCACCGTGGCTCCCGGAACGACGGATATGGTGGCATTCCCCGTGCTTGAACGCGTCCGCGCGGAACGGGGATTCACTTCGCCCTGCCAGCTTGCTCACTCGTATGAACGGGTCACCCCCGGGCCCGATTATCTCGAATCCGTCTATAATTTCCCCCGCCAGCTCTCCGCCCGTGACAAGACCAGCGAGCTGAAGGCGCTGGAATTTTTTGACAGCATTACCAACACGGCAAGGTTTCCTGTCAATATCCTGAGCGAGCCGATTGAGACCGAACTTGCCAAGGTCTTGGAAAACACCTACCGGAGCGTCCTTATCGCCATGACGCACGATTTCGACCTCCTCGCCGAACACGCGGGCGCCAACCTTCACGATATCTCTAACGGCATCCGGGTAAGACCGACCCATTCCAACATGCTCTCTCCGACCCTGGGCGTCGGAGGTTACTGCCTGCCCAAAGACGCTTTGCTTGCGCTCTACGCCGCGCAGGAATTCTTCGGCATGGACCTAAGCTCCTGCCTCCTGATCCTGCGCGCCGTCGCAATCAACGATCTCCGGGCGCTCCGGGCGGTCCAGTTCGCTCTTAAGGGGCTCGGGTGCCTCTGCGATATGTCGGGGGCACGGGTAAGCATCATGGGGGTATCGTATAAAGCGGGAATAGGCGACACCCGGTATTCGCCTTCGGAGACCGCATGCCGGGCATTTCACAGATTGGGAGCATTAGTGTCGGCGCACGATTCATACGTCGATCGCTGGGACGAGATTGAGCGGGATCCGGACATCAACGTATTTTTCTCAAACGGCAAAGACATTTATGCGATTATGCGGGAAGCCGATGTAATCGTTTTTGCGGTCAACCACCGGGAATACGCGTCTCTGGACATCGAGCGTCTTGATGCCGAGCGGGGATTCCGCCCCGGAGTAATAATCGACGCCTATGACGTGCTCGACGATGCGCAGATCAAGTCGCTGCTGGCAAAAGGCTACAAAGTTTTCGGGTACGGGAAAGGCCATATCAGACGGCTGCAATCGGAGGTTGGCGGACGCGCGGTTGAGAAGTATTATACGGTCTCACCCGAGGACGGCGATATCTTAAGATCGGGGGCAGGAGATCTCGCAAATGGAAGGGGCACGGGCGCCGACGGCGGGGCAGTACGGTACTCTGACGTCCGCTCGAGGGCCGTCGTGGTACCCGAGATGAGCTACGGGGTCTCGGATTCCTCAAACGGTTATCCGCTCATCATGACTATCGATTTCCGGGATTGCGCGGTCGTGGCATTCTGGGTGAAAAGCCTGGAGCATGGGATGCTCGGCCATTTTAACTGCTTCATAGATATACCTGCGACCATTGACAATATGATCGCCGAACAGCGCTATTCTTGGGGAGTCGAGCCCGAAGATGTCCGGGCGACGATCGCGGGTGCGAGGAAGATCGACAGGAAGCTCAAAAAAGATATTTCCTCTCATCTAGAGCGGCGTGGATTTAGGGCCATCCGTTTCAGGATCAGGGATGATAAGAAAACGCGTTCGATGTTTCTTGATACGCGCGACGGCCGGCTTCGCGAACTGATCGGCGTTCCCCGCAAAGACAGGGAGCTTGTTTTTTCGCCAGAGTTTGGAAGATTGGCGGAATTTCCGGTAGAGAACCTCCTTGCCGGGGATGAGGTTATCGCGCACCGGGTCGATTCTGCCAGCAATCTCTTCCCCGCGCCTTTGACCTCAGCTATCCGCGCCGATGGCGGCAGAAATGACAGGCGCGGAAAAGGCGTGAACCGGAATCCGGGAAGACAAAGCAGTGTTGATCTCGCCCGCCGGACAGGATACAAAAGAGAGAACTATTATGAAAAGGTGATCGGCGGCGCGATCGGCTCATCACGGGACAGGGATGTTTTTGTGTCGTTGATCAAAAGAAGCTTCTGGGTCGGCTGGCAGGCGGGCGAAGAGATCAAGGGCTTCACGACAGCCGGGAAAGAGGGCCGCATGCTCGTTAACTGGCTCAAGGCGAATTCGGACATCTGGTTCGTGCTGATCGATGAGAACGGCAACGAGCAGTTCGGGTTCTACGAGATCTTCAACAACATCGTCATGCTTGCGAAAATCGGGCCCATGGTGGTAGGCAATGGCAGATCGGCGACGATCGTTGAGAAAGAAAGGCCGACCTTTGAGGTCGTAAAACTCTATCAGCCTGCGCAGGAGGTCTTTGAAGTGCTTTCCCTTATCGAACAGATGCAGGGAAGGCTTGTCGCGGTGTATATTGATAAGGAGCTTGGCAAATTCAGCAAACCCGCCATCGGCAGGGAAGCGATCATCGAGCGGGCCATGAAATTGAACTGCAAATTAGAGGAACAGAGGAGAAAGGATGGTCTCAAGGCACTCCTGACGACTGAAGAAGGGGCTGTCATATTCGCTGGAGAATTCAAGGATGTTTCCTTGCCGAAAGAAAAGGTTTCTTTATTAAAAGAACTCATAGCCGCTCTCCTTAAGGAAACTCCGCGAAAGGAGTATTTTGTATCGGCTTTAATCCGGCTGTATTTTGATTGCGACAGCGATGTGCAGAAGATCGCAAAAGAGGCGTTGATCAAGCTGATCCTTAGAGATAAAGATGCAGCAGTGGACGCCGCCAGCCGGATTTATTCAGAGTGGAAAAAGCCGTATTCGGAAAGAAACGTCAAATACTTTATCGATATCCTGATTAAGCAATACAGGGACTGCGAAAGAAACCTGTCAAGAGAGTCAGAGAAGAAGACCAGGCAACCCGGCAACCCTACGTACCGGAAGCAATACGATGAGCAGAAGAGGCGATATGAGAACGTGTCGGCAGTATTATCTGTTTTTCTGAACGACCGGAAGTTAAAAGAGTATCTTGACCGGCAGGGATTCAAGGCTGCGCTCAAAGAGGAATCTCTCCAGAATCCTCAGACTGCGTCGTCTGCCCCGGAACCGGAGCTTTCTGCCGGACAACAGGCCTCCACAGCGTCTCCCGAGAAAGCGAAAATTCATCCGGAAGTCCTCCGACTTATCAAGGAAGTCCCGGAACATCTGGTTGAACTGCCATCGATAGTCAAAAACGAGAATCGGAATTTGAATACCCGCCTGGCGGCGCTTGAGGCCATGGTCGAGCTCCATAAATGCCCGCAATACGCGCAGATCGCCGAACAGGCATTTGCCTTGATGGCCGGACTGTTATTATCCGATGCCTTCTGGACGATCCTGCGCAACCCCGCCGTTTTGAACAAGGTTGAGGTTCTTCTGCAGGAAATTTCGCGGTGGAAAACGACAAACCTGCACGATGCACGGATGGTCTTGAACGGTTTACAAGCTATGAAAACAAGGTCCGCCGATCCCACCGTACGCATGCCCTTCTTTGCTCACTTGCAGGACGTTGGTGAGCGGCTCAACAGCCGGACCGGCGAAGAGCGCGCTGACGGCGGAGAGCAACTTTCAGTCGCGATAATGATCGCCATTATTGCGGCCAGCGCCGTCATCGGCTTCTATTTGATGAAGGCTTCGAAAAGACAAAGTGAGGAACTCCGGGAACCGTATCAGGGAAGTACGGTTTTTACCGGCATTGCTGAATTCGCATACGGTTTAATCGTGCTTATTCTAGCAATGGTGTATATGACAGAAATCGTACAGGTGCCTCCCTATAGTGCTGAGACTCTCGGCGTAACAGCCGGTGCCGCGTTCGGCCTGAGCATTTTTGATCTGTCAGAAGCGGGAAAAGAAATACGGGAATCGGAAGCCACCGAAGAAGCAGAAATAAACAAAGGCAGAACAGTCAAAGACGGCGGCGTGCTAAATGCGGAGACCGCAGAAGAAGACGCCCGCGATATAGAGGCCGTGACAACAACGCGCAGGCTGCTCAAGGGATGGTCTGATACTGACCTGATCGCCGTTATGATTGCCAAGACTACGCGTACGCCGGAACGGGAGGACTCGCCGAAACTGGGAGTGTATTTCATAAAAGAGCAGGCCGCGGAGCCGGGCTCCATTACTGATAATGATCTTGAATTTTATAGCGCTCTGACCAAAGGACTAAAGAGGGATGATATTTTCTATTGCGGCATTGCTCTCGTGCCCGGTTCAGATGAGCACAGGATAAGCTTCAAAATGGTTCTTGCTTCTGCGGTCTTGAGTCCGCGCATGCTTGCTGAAATAGGTATCGGTGTCTTAAACATGGCGGGTGATGAGCCGTTTGTTTCCTCATGGTCAGTAGTTGCGCGGACCGAAGAAGAGGAATTACAGGTGAGCAATGAGATACTCAACGTGATCAGCGAGGTCTCGGCTGAAGCAGGCAGCAGACAGCTTGCCAACAAAGCGAGAAACAAAAAGGTTTCCAGCTCCAGCCTTAAAGAGAAATTAAGTCTTTTGCTGATATACCTTTCAGGCTATGCAGGGGCGCTCGGCATGGGCCTAGCCTTTCTTGCTTTTAAGTATCCCGAGAACCTGCTTATTGCGTCCCTTATTTTCGGTGCCTTGTGGATCGGGATGATAGCAGGCGGTTACCTGCATCCTGACACCAGGTCCGAAGAGACTGCTCCCAAGAGCCAAAAGGAAGGGGAAGCAGCAGCCGAGAGTGAGAAGCGCGCAGACGGCGGCACGATCCTTGCTTCCGTGGGCCGCTTTGTATCCCGCACCAGCTCTGATCAAGCTCCCCGGGCACACAGCAATTATTCAAAGTATTTCCTTACCGCTTTAGCGATAGACATTTCTCTGCAGGTGTCAGGATTGTTCGTGCCTTTCGCCGGTTTGAGATTGGCGATAGCGTTCTTGACAGCGGGTTTATTCTCGCCCGTCTGGGAGGAAATACTTATCAGAAAATGGGTTATGAGCGATCTGTTTATGAATAAGTTCAGGCTTGGAGCCGAAAAGAGCGTGATCCTTTCAAGCTTAAGTTATGCAGTGGGGTATTCTGCAATTCTTACTCTGATCTTTCTTGCGTTTTCCATGCCTCTGCATCCGGTTATCCTGGTCTGGTGGCTCGTGCCGTTCTTGGGAGGAGTCATCTTTGCCTGCGTTTACGTGAGGACGAATTCACTTGCCGCGGCCATGGCAGTGCACGGTCTGTTTAATGTCATCATCCTTTCCTATGAGCTCCCCCTTATCAAAAGCCTGGAGGATTATTTCCTGCCGATTACAGTCGAGTTCCTTATTCTCTCGGTCCCCACCCTTTTATTCTATCTTTCCAGCCGGCCGAAGATGCGGGAATTCGAGCGCGATGCGTTGGCTGGCAGTACCAAAGCAGCCGAATCCGGTGAGCAACGCAGGGACGGCGGCAGAAACAGCAAAGGCGCTGCGGACCGATGGTCCCTGTCTACCCGGGAGCTTGTTTTGCGTAAGCAGTACCTTGACGACACTATCAGCGTCGAAGAGTTAGTGGCAGGGATCATGGCCGTTTACAGTCGCGCCAGGCTGCGGGTATCGTCCGATATCGCGCGCATAGACCCGTCAGAATACCGATACGGAGGCCTTTTGGTAAAGGGCTTTCATGGCGAAGACGATGAGACCAACGTGCGGATACGCAGGAAAAACGTTGCTGCAGAGTTATTGAATAGGACAGTGGCTGATATGAGCACAAAAGCAAAATTCGCGCTGGCGCTTCGGTATTTCCTGTCCCTGCCCGAGCTCGAAGACTGGTCGTTAATGGAAGTAGTCGAGGTTGATCTGGCAATAGTCAGGATGGCCGCAGCAGGCGACCCGGACAGGGTCCTTAAACAGCAGTCAACCGCCACGGCGCTCTCCTTGCTGGAAAGGCAGATAATACCGTTGGTGCAGAGTTCTGCAGACCGGCTGGAGGCAGCTTTACGCATGGCGGTCTTCGGCAATGCCATTGACTCCGCTGATCCCAAAACAATGGAGGCTATACGCGGTGACCCTGACTTTGTCGTCAAACAGCTGGGGAACCTGGGCCAGGAGCAATTCTGGCACACCAGCCATCGCGCCGACCTCCTCAGCATGCTGGCGTCTGAGCCGGGAGTGATCCTTTACGTGATGGATAATGCGGGAGAGGATGTATGGGATATGCCGTTACTCAATGAATTGACGGCTCTGGGCTGGAAAGTGATTGTGGCGGCAAAGAGGCTTC
>JAQTMD010000060.1 GCA_028714595.1 Candidatus Omnitrophota bacterium | reverse complement strand
CGCCTAAAGACCCGGTCAGGCAAGATCATGGGAGAGGGTTCAATGTGGGCGGATGCGGGGGAGGATATCATCGTAAAGCATTCCAGAGCGGTATGCGACGGCCTCTATGCATGCGGGATGTGCGCGAATGCCGTTTTCGGCGGGCCGCGCATGGGGCCGGTGTTCGGCGGGATGCTGAAGGCCGGAGCCAGGGTCGCCGGAGTTCTGATTAAACAGCTGTAAAATAATAAGAAGAATAATCCTTGACAAGAACCCCAAAAGCGGTATAATGAGCCATTGGTAAATAAAAGATTAGAAGTCTGAAGACCGCGAGGAAAGAAGATATCTAGCCTGGCGGTTTTTTTTGTTGCCGTCATTGTTTGCGCTGTTAGGAATCCGACAGTATGACAGGCAGAGAACATCGAGATTTCTAACAGATTTACTAAAATCAAAGAGGGAAGGAGGTAGCAGACAATGGCAAAAGGAACAGTAAAGTGGTTCAGCGACCAGAAAGGGTACGGCTTTATCACCCCCGAGAACGGCAACGACGTGTTCGTGCATCACAGCGCGATCAACGGCGAAGGATACAAATCGTTAGCGGAAGGCCAGCAGGTGGAGTTTGAGATCACCAAGGGCCCTAAAGGCGAGCAGGCGACCAACGTAGTCAAACTGTAACCAAAACGGAATGACCCGGCTTTTGCTCATATGCAGAAGCTGGGTCTTCCTTTTTAATCGGGAGGAGTGTCATGCATACGGGTAAGATCAAGAAACTGGTCCGCGAGCGCGGATTCGGGTTCATCAGCGATACTGACGGCAGAGAGGTATTTTTTCACCAGTCCAGCGTCGTGGAAACGCAGTTCGATGCCTTGGCCGAGGGTCAGGACGTAGAATTCGAGGTGGAAAAATCTCCCAAAGGACCGCGCGCAATCAGCGTGAAGGTCGTACAAACGGGAATAAGCTAGCGCAGAGAGGCGGGCGCAGGAGGGCGAATGAAGTTCGGAGAATTCCATATAGGAAGCGTACGGTTAGCAGTGCCGATCATACAGGGCGGCATGGGCGTGCGCGTGTCCTCATCGGCGCTTGCGTCGGCAGTATCCAATGAAGGCGCCCTGGGGGTCATCGCTGCGGTAGGCCTGGGCGATGCCGAGGGGCAGGATATGGAGAATTTCAGGGAGCGGAGCCGTGAGTCCCTCGTGAGCGTCATCAGGGAAACGCGCGCTCGCACTAAAAACCCGATCGGCGTCAATATCATGTGCGCGTTGACCAACTATGAAGACCTGGTGGATGCGGCCCAGGAAGAGGGTATCGACGTCATCATCTCCGGCGCCGGCCTGCCGCTGCGTCTGCCTTCGCTGGTCAAGAACGGACGGACGCGGCTTGTCCCGATCGTCTCCTCGGCCCGCGCGGCGTACATCATCTGCAGCGCGTGGAAGAAGCGTTACAATCGCCTGCCGGATGCCATCGTCGTGGAGGGGCCGCTTGCCGGGGGCCATCTCGGGTACAGCTGGGAAGAGCTCGCCGACACTGCGCACGTCACGCTTGAGCGCATCCTGCCGGAAGTAGTAAAAACCGTACACGTGTTTGCGGAAGAAGGCCGGCCCATACCGGTGATAGCCGCAGGAGGGATCTTTGACGGGCAGGACATCGCCCGGATGATCGGCCTGGGCGCCTCGGCCGTGCAGATGGCGACCCGATTCGTCTGTACGCATGAATGCGACGTCGCTTTAGAATATAAACAATCGTACCTGGCTGCAGGCAAGGAAGATATCGTCGTGATCCAGAGCCCTGTCGGCATGCCGGGCCGGGTGATCAAGAACGCCTTTGTCGAACGCATCCTGAAAGGCGAACGGGTCGATTTCGGCTGCGCGTACCGGTGCCTGTCGACCTGCGATCCGAAGAAAGTCAATTACTGCATCGCCAAAGCCCTGGTCAATGCGGCAAAAGGCATGCTCGATAAAGGGTTTGCCATGTGCGGCAGTAATGCCCACCGCATCAACTCCATCGTCTCAGTCAAGGAATTGATAACGGAGCTTGTCAGCCAGACGCGCCAGTGCCTGGCTGTTTCCTGACGACCCGTATTTTACTCCCGCCGGAATTGTGATACAATATCTCCAGGTTCGCTGCAGGCGTCGCTTTGTTTTTTTTATCTCTTTCGTACCCCTATAAGAAAAGTCCGCAAGGAATCGGCGCAAGACGTTAAAAAAGGAGGCCCGCATGGCTGAAGAAGTGCAGCGTAAGACGCTGGGTATGGCGGTGGCAAGCCTGGTGCTGGGTTGTTTTTTTATCATCCCCCTGATCGGCTGGCTCTCGAGCGTGGCCGCCATTATCCTGGGCATCGTGGCTTTGGTGAAGATCAACGCAAGCAAGCAGGCGCTCAAAGGCTCTGGTATGGCTATTGCAGGTATCGTCCTGGGCGCCGTGGGAATGTTTGTCGGCACAATTATCATGTTGGCGGCAATCGCCATCCCGAACCTCCTTCGTGCGAGACTCATGGCAAACGAGTCGGCTGCGATCGCAGGGTTGAAGACGATAGCGTCCGCTGCGTATACGTACCGGTCGGCGAACCCGGGTTTTCCCTCGGAGCTCTCCCGCCTGTACGCCGGCCAGACGCCTCCGTACATCGATCCCGACTTAGCCGGCGGTACCAAACTCGGTTACTGCTTCCGGCTGGAGGGAACTGACATGGATTCCTCCGGCAATTTCCAGGGATTCAAGGCAAACGCCTGGCCGGTATCTGCCGGTCAAACGGGTATCAGACGATTCTACGTGGATACTTCGGGGATCCTGAGGTGGAACGCAATGGACAATGCGACTGCGACAGACACCCCGTATGAATAGCCGTGGGGTCAAAGAAATAACGTATCTTTACAGGTCTGAAGCCGCGGTGCTATAATACGGATGGAGGTAGATGAGGAGGTCGTGATGAAGCGGTTGGTGTTGGTCCTGCTCGTATGTCTCGTTATCGGCGTTTTGTATGCCGAAGGCTTCTGCCAGTCGAAAAGCACCCCGAAACTCCGGCGCAGCAATGTCGTGGTCCTGCAGAACGTCGAGGGAGAGATCACTGCCGTTATCAAGGCAAAGCGCCAGATCGTGGTCAAGGATGCGCAGGGAAACCAGTGGTTGTTGCGGGTCCCCGGCAGGATCTTTGAGTCGTTACGGGTGGGCCTCCGGGCCGACTTCGGATACGAGGCCGGCAGCTATATCGTCAGGAGCATCAGGTTCAAGCGCAGGGTGCGTTAGTAAAAACAGGGGGAGGGCGCGACGATGGATGCGGTCAGTAATCTGGCGCTATTGCTGGGAGGTTCCTGGGCTTCTGGTATCAGGATGTACGCGACCATGGCAGGCCTTGGCATCATGCACCGGATGCACCTGGTGACGCTGCCCGGCGACAGCCAGGTACTCGCCAATCCGTTGATCATTTTGGGCGCGGCGGTCCTGGCAGTGGTCGAATTCGCTGCGGATAAGATACCCTATTTTGATTCTGTCTGGGACAGCGTGCATACCTTTATCCGGCCGGTGGGCGGCGCTGCCCTCGGCTACATGGCGACTTCCGGTCTGGGACCGGTAGCGCAGGTCCCGGTTGCAATGCTCTGCGGCGGCGCTGCGCTCGAAGCGCACGTTGCCAAGGCCACCGCGCGGGTAGCTATCAACACCTCGCCCGAACCGGTGTCCAACATCGTCACCTCGACCGGGGAAGACGCCCTGGTAGTGACCATCCTCTATTTCATCGTGCGCCATCCGGTGATCGCCACGATCATCGTTATCGTGCTCATCGCCCTGACCGTGCTCTTGATCTGGGCGCTGTTCAAGTTCGTCAAAAAGGTATTCAGGTTTTTCTTCCGGAAGAAAGAGGAAGGGAAGCCCGCCGCAGAAAAGAAGTAGACCCTTCTTAAGGAGCTTTTTTCGCAGCGTCTGCTTTACCGACGGGAAATTCGTAAGGCCTTGCGAAGAGGTACCCCTGCCCGTATTCCACGCCGAGCGAGATAAGCGTCTCGCACTCCGCTTCAGTCTCCACGCCTTCGGCGATCAGTTTGCTCTTGATCTGTTTTGAAAGCTCAGTGATGATCTTGACCAGGCTCTGTTTGACTTTGTCGTCGTTGATGTTGCGCACCAGGGACATATCGACCTTGATGAAGTCCGGGGTGAGCTCCGCGATGATCTTGAGACTCGAATAGCCCTCGCCCAGGTCGTCGATGACGATCATGACCCCCAGGGGCTTGAGGCTCTTGAGGTGGGTTGCGAATTCCTTGAAGTTGGAGATGTAGGTGCGCTCGGATATCTCGATGCAGACCTGGAACGGCTTGACCGCAGAATCTTTGAGAAAATCCAGATTTTTAAGATACTCGGAAAGGATGACCGCGGGGTCGGCGTTCAAGAACAGCAGGGCGTCTTCCAGGAACGGCTCGGCGCGTTTTACCGCAAGCTTCATGCACAGCGAGTCCAGTTCAAAAGAGAGGTGCGAATCGGTGGCCACGGCAAAAAGGTTCATGGGGTTCTCAAACCAGGTACCCGTCGGCCCGCGGGCCAGGGCCTCGTAGCCCAGGGCCTTGCGCGTCTTTAAGACCACGATGGGCTGGTAGAGCGTGCGGATGTCCTTTTTGTCGATGATCGAACGCAGTTCCATGACCCGGTTGTCGCGTTCCTGCTTGCTCAAAAGCGATGAATCGGGATAGGAGCGTTTCAGAACGGATTTTATCCTGACCAGTATCTCCTCGAACGGCGCGTTCTTGACGATGTAATCGGACACGCCGAGATTGAACGCCTCGACTTTGTCGAGCGTGCCGGATATGCTGGTGAGCATGATGATGGGGATGGGCAGGGTGCGTTCGTCTTCTTTGAGCTGTTTGCAGACTTCATGGCCGTTCATGCCGGGCATCTTCAGGTCCAGCAGGATGAGGTCCGGGTTTGCCTTTGCTTTTTCCAGCCCTTCCTCGGGTTTATTGGAGATGAGCACGCGATACTGCGCGTTTTCCAGAACAAACCGCATCATCTCGGTAAAATCCGGGTCATCGTCTATCAGCAGGATCAACCGTTTTCCCTCTATCATCGTGTTCCTCCGTCCGTTGAAGAGAGGTATCGTTTTAGCCGCATGTCGGTTTCCGTATACAAAGCAAGGCGCCGGCTTTAGGGGATCCCGGCCTTTCCGATATCGAGATCGTCCGTCTCTTCAGGCTGTTGGCCGGTCTTTTTCGGCTGCATCATCTTGTTTCTGGACTTGGCGATCTGTGCCTGAAGCTGTTTCATCTTTTCCTGGAATCTGGCAAACTGTTCGGCGGTGAGGGTCTCTTTGAGGAATACCACGCCCTGGATGCGCAGGTCGAGCAGCTGGCCCGAGATCTTCTTGATGTCGGATGCGACGGCATTGAGTTTTCGTTTGTCCAGCGTCTCTTTCTGGAATTCGGCGTTCAATTCCTGGCGTTTGGCAAGCATCAGCTCGCGCAGTTGCGCCATCTTCCGGCGGGTTGCTTCGCGGTTTGCCTTCAGGGCATCCTTCTGCTCCTGGTTGAGGGCAAGGTCGGCGAAGAAGTCAGGTTTTGCCTGGGTCTTTTTCCCGCGCACCTGAGTGTCTTTGCCCTGTGCCTGGACCGGCGCGGCCCTGAGGGTCCCGGCAGACAGGGTCGCAAGAGTTGTTGCGACAATCGCCAGCGTCACGGTAAGTGCAATAACCTTTCTCATGTCGCCTCCGTACAGAGAGATGTAACGCCAATTCATCCTTATGAATTGGGTGTGTGATGAGGGGTCAGCGGATACAATGGACATATTATAGCGCTTTTTCCGGCCTGCACAAGAGAAAGTACCGCGTTCAGCGGGACGTTTTAAGATACGAGACCACTTCGGCGATCGTTTCATCGGGCGTGGATGCCCCGGCGGTGATGCCCACGGACGAAACGCCCCGGAACCAGCGGGGATCGATATCGCGGCGTGACTGCACCCAGTAACTCCGGGGATTCAGGGATTTTGAGATCTCGTAGAGCCGCCGGGTATTGGCGCTGGTCTTTGAGCCGATGACCAGCATCAGGTCGTTGTCTGTGGGCATCCTTTTGATCTCTTCCTGCTTGATGCGCGTCGGCCGGCAGACGGTGTTGAAAAAAACGAGTTTCGTGACGCGTTTTTTAAGGGCCTTGACGATCGTCAGGGCGTTCTCGATGCGCTGCGTGGACTGTACTACCACCGCGGCGCGCCGTACGCCCTTAAGACGAGGGATGTTCGCGCACGTATCGAGGACGAGCGCCTTTTTTTTGAGTTGTCCTATGATGCCGATGACCTCGTCATGGCGTTTGTCTCCGATGATGATGATGCGGTCTCCGAGCGCCTCCCTGCGCCGGGCAATGGCATGGATGTGTTTGACCATGGGACAGGTGGCGTCGACTATCGTATAGCCCGAGGAAAGGGCCCTGCGCAGTATCCGCTGCGGCGTGCCGTGCGCGCGCACGAGCAGCACGGCGTCCCGGCCTTTGCGGAGGCGCCGGATCTTGGCGATCCCTGCGCGCCGCATGGTCCCGGCGACGTCCTCGTTGTGGACGATGTCGCCGAGCATGAAGACGCGGCGCCTGGATCGCGCGGTCTCCAGCGCCATATCGAGCGCCCGCCTGACCCCGAAGCAAAAACCCGCGGACCGCGCCAGGCGGATCAAAAGCCGGGTGTTCGGTTTTTTTCGCATGGGTATATTGTACACCGCAAGGGAAAAAATACCAAGTAAAGTTATGCTTGACAAAGAATGAAAATATGGTATACTTATCTGCGTAGTGCATGAAGATTAGAAGTCGTAGGCCGAAAGGCACGTAGGTTCTAGCCTTTCGGTTTTTTTGTTTCTCGTCCCGTGCGCTATAATATCAGAAGAAAGGAGGGATTGCACACATGGCAAGAGGTAAAGTGAAGTGGTTCTCAAACCAGAAGGGTTATGGATTTATAACTCCTGAAAACGGTAATGATGTCTTCGTACATCATTCGGCCATTCAGGGTGAAGGATATAAATCCCTCAACGAGGGACAAGAGGTGGAGTTCGAAATCACCCAGGGTCCTAAGGGAGAGCAAGCCACCAACGTCGTAAAGTTATAACCTGAAAAACCTGAAAGAAAGCCCGGCATTCCAAAAGAGTGCCGGGCTTTTTTTGTTGAGTGCGCGGGGCCAAAGGGGTATAATGGAGGGACACCGGCACATGGTACGTATGAACGCGACCCGCAAAACCTCTCCGACGATCCGTTGCTGCATAGTAAGCCTCTGCCTTTCGTGGTGCTGGCAGACAGGCGCGTGCTGCGTTGACCATGCAGAGGTCATCGATCTCAGCGGCAAGGTCCAGGTACTTTTAGAGGGCACCGACGAATATGCGGATGCCCGGGAAGGCATGACCCTGGAATCCGGCGATAAGGTCAGGACCTCCGGCGCCGCCTCCGCAGGACTCTCCTTTAACGAAGAAAACACAAACCTCATCCGCCTGGGCGAGAAGACCGACGCCCGGATCTCTCTGGCGGGAGACGAAAAACTCGAACTCAATGACGGCGAGGCGTTCGCGTCGGTCAGCGACCTGGGGGCGGGGAGTTCCTTTGAGATACGCACCCCGACTGCGGTGGCAGGCTCGCGCGGTACCGACTGGGTGACTACGGTCACTGCCGAGGGCACCGAGGTGGAGGCCGTGGACGACGAGCCGTATGTCCGGCACTATGAGTCGAGCGGACAGCTCGCCAATATCGAAACGCTTATCAGGCCCGGCGAAATGACCGTTGTGCGCTTGTTCGAACGCCCGAAGCAGTTCCGGAGGATGATCCCGGAACGGATGCAGTACTGGCAGTCCGCCAAAAAGGATATGCGCAAGCGCGCAACCCAGGCGTTCCAGTCCCGGTCGCAGCGCAAGCCTTTCGACAGGAACGAGTTCAAGCGCGACCTGCGCCAACGCAGGAACCAGTCGACTTTCAACCCGCTCGAGGACACGGGAAAGGCCGCTGACGATAAACTCAAACCAATGGGCAGCCGGGAAAAAACCGCCGCCGGAGAGGGTTTTAGTGCAACGGGAAGACAGGAAAAGGGCATGGAGCCGCTGACCAGTTTTGAGGCGGGAGGCAGGCAGCAGAACGCCTCCGAAGAGAAAAGCCCCGCGGCAAAGGCTGAAACGCCGAAGAAGGCCGGCAAGAGAAAAGGCGATGCAGGACAGGTAAAGGATAAAGGTTACGGTCCTTTTTAGGAGAGGCAATGGTCAAACTTTCAAGAACCAGGCTGGAATTGTTCCTGCAGTGTCCGCGCTGTTTCTGGCTGCTGATGAACCGCAGGATCTCGCGTCCGCCTCCGGCGCCGTATACCATAAACAGCGCCATTGACGCGCTCCTCAAAAAGCAATTCGACTGCCACCGCCGGCAGGGCACGCAGCATCCGGTCATGCAGCAGCATCATATCGATGCCGTGCCGTTTGCCGATGCGCGGATCGACGAATGGCGCAATAATTTCAAGGGCGTCCAGCACCGGCATGCTGCAACGGATTTCCTGGTGTTCGGCGCAGTGGACGATATCTGGGTCAACCCCGCAGGGGAACTCTCGGTCGTGGATTACAAGGCGACCGGCGCCAACGAACACAGGATCTATGACCAGTACAAGCGCCAGATGGAGGTCTACCAGTGGCTGCTGCA
>JAQTMD010000059.1 GCA_028714595.1 Candidatus Omnitrophota bacterium | reverse complement strand
AGATTTCGCTGGGACCCATGTCGTACTTGAACGTCGCCACCTGCGACAGGAATATCTGTTGTCCGTCGGGGGTGACCAGCGTCAGTTTTTTCATGTCATCGAACGACCGGCGGTATTTTTCCTGCAGGCGTACGATGGTCTCGGTCTCTTCCGCGGGGACGGCGGAACCGGGTGCGAATTTCTGTTTATGCTCGACGGATTTGCGCATTTCGTCGGGGGAAAATTTATCGGGGTTCTTGAACGACTCGTCCTTGACTTTGATCATCGGGCCGCTGCGGGAGCCCCGGTAGTGCGTGGCGACCAGGCCGCGCATATGGGTATGCAGGGCCAGCGCGATGTTCTCTACGGTCAGGCCGAACATCGCCGCCTCGCGCTTATCGATCAAAAGATGCATCTCGGGCCGGCCTTCGCGCATGCGGATCTTGGTGTCGGTGAATTGCCGCCCCTGCTTGTCCCGGGGGACGGCCTGGATGCGCTGGGCTATTTCTATGGCCTTGTTCTTCAGCGTGTCGTAGTCATAGCCGTAGAGCTCGAGGAATATTTCCTTGGTGCCGATCTCTTCGGGCTCCTCGAAATAGATGAACGCAGGGTCGAGCTTTTCGGTCTGGGGCCGCACCTTGTCGATGATCTCTTTGGTGGTCCTTTTACGCTTGGCCAGCGGCTGCAGCTCGACGTAGATGTTGCTCGACCAGGGCTCGATCTTTGCGGTCGCGGTCTTAACCTCCGGGATCTTGCTTATCAAGGCCTCGACCTGTTTGACGATGGCGTCGGAGACTTCGAGCTTGGTGCCGGTGGGCATCTCGATGAACACCGTGAATTTGTTCTGTTCGGCGGGCGCGATGAACTCTTTTTCCAGCTGTTTTGCCTCGTTAAAGACTTTGATGGAAATGACCACGCAGACCAGAAGGACCAGGTAGCGCAGGGTCAGGGTAAAAGAGATCAGCCCTTTATAGACATTGCCCAGCGATTCGGCCACCGAGATCCGTTTTTTTTCGGGTTCGGCGAGCGGCTGCTGCGGTACAGGCATTTCCCCGGGAGGCGTGTTTTCAGGCTTCTCGGGATTAGGCACCCGGAGTTTTAATTTTGAGAGGAGCATGGGCGTCAGCGTTAGTGCCGAGAACAGCGATGCCAGCAGCGAGAACGTGATGGTGATGGCCACGCTCGAATAGAGCATGCGGATTTCCGGATTGATGAAGAACAGCGGCAAAAAGACGATGATCGTGGTAAGCGTGGATGCGGTGATGGCCAGGAGCATCTCGTCGGTGCCCTCGATGGCAGCGGCGTGCTGGATTTTTTTCGCGTCATCGGGATGGAAGCCGCGCTTTACGGCCTCGTCGCGTTTCTTGAACACGTTGTCCAGGACCACGATGGCACAGTCAACGAGCATGCCCACGCCCAGCGCCAGGCCGCTCAAGGTCATGACATTGAGCGTCAGCTTGGAGAAAAACATCAGCATGAAGGTCAGAAGGATGGAGAGGGGGATGCTGGTGGCGATGATGGCGACCAGCCTCAGGTCCCAGAGGAACAAAAGCAGGATAAAGGCCGCAAGGTTGGCGCCGTAGAGCAGGCTTGATTTTACCTGGTCCACTGCCTGCTGGATGGCCTCTGCCTGGTTGAAGGTCGGGGTGATCCGTATGTCTTTGTCCAGGATGCTTTTAAGGTTGTCGATCTCTTTATGGATCATCCGGGCGATCTTGACAGTGTTGCCGGTTGATTCCTTTTGCACGTAGATGGTGACGACCTGCTGCAGGTTCAGCCGCGCGAACGCCACGGGGTCCAGAAACGAGTCTTTTACCCTGGCGATATCTTTTACCCGGATGACCGAGCCCTGCGAGGTCGTGGCAATGGCCAGGTCCTCGATGTCCGCGAGATTCTCGAACTCGCCGATGGTGCGGACCAGGTATTTGTCTTTGGTGCGCTTGATATCGCCTGCCAGGAGGTTCGAGTTGTTCAGATTGATGGTGTCGACCACGTTATTGATCGAGAGGCCGTACGACTGCAGTTTGTACTGGTCGATCTCCACCAGGATCTTGCCTTCCCGGCCGCCGGCGACTTCGGCCCGGGCCACGCCTTCGATGCGCTGGATGCGGTCCTTTATTTTCTCGTCGACGATCTTACGCAGCTCTTCGGGGGTCCGGCGGTCGCTGGTGATAGCCATGATCAGGATGGGCACATCCATGTACTCGTACTTGGCGATGACCGGTTTCTCTATCTCCGAGGGGAGTTTATTGCGGATGCGGTTGAATTTTTCCCTGACTTCAAGGGCGGCAAAGTCCATGTTCGTGCCGGGCTCAAATTCCAGGATCGTGGTAGAACTGCCTTCCTTGGAGATCGCGAGGATGTTTTTGAGGTTTGAGACCGAGCCGACCGCCCCCTCGACCAGTTTCGATATATGGGTCTCGACTTCGGATGCCGGGATGCCGCCGCGCACGTCGATGTTGATGGTGATGTCGCCGAAGCTGACATTGGGCATCATCTCCACCGGCAGCATCTGCAGTGCGATGACACCGATCAGGGCGATGCCGAAATAAACCATCGTCGTGGTTATGGGTTTGTTGACGGAGATGCGGGGTAAGCTCGGTATGTTCATGGCCGGTTAAAACAATTCGTACCAGCGCCCGGGACCGAGAGGCCCGCGGGCACGCAGGATTTTCTTGTCCACCAATTCTTTCAGGTCGCGGCTTGCGGTGGGGATGGAGACGGCAAACATCTCAGCGTAGTCTTTACGCGTTATCTTCTTAAGTGTTTTTAGTTTTTCCGCGAGCTGCTGCTGGCGGGGATTGAGCTCTTCCTTCGGCGCAACAGGCTCGAAGGCCGGCTGCTGCCGTTCTCCCGGCTTCTCAGCCACCGGCGGTTCCTGTTCCGCGGTCTTGGCCTGTCCCGGTCCTTCGGCCGGCGGCGGCCCAAGGGGCAGTTCCGTTTCCTGGGACGGCTTGATCTCTATGGCTTTAAGTTTTTGTTCGAAACGTTCGGTGACGACGAGGTAGAGCGCCGGGATAAAGACCAGCGTCAGAAAGGTTGATGAGGTCAAGCCGCCCATAACGGTAATGGCAAGCGGTCTCTGCAATTCCGCTCCTTCACCGATGCCCAGCGCCAGGGGCAGGAGGCCCAGGATCGTGGTCAGCGACGTCATCAGGATCGGCCGCAGGCGGGTCTTGCTTGCCTCGGCGACCGCGTCGCGGGGGGAATATCCCCGCCGGCGCAGCTCATTCACGAACTCTATCAGGACGATGCCGTTGTTGACGGCAATGCCGCCCAGCATGATGATGCCCAGGTACGCCACCGAGCTTAACGGCGTGCGGCTGATGAAAAGGCCGAAGGCAACGCCGATGAGTGACAGCGGGATGGTGAACATGATCAAGAACGGCTGCCACAGGGATTCGAATTCCGCAGCCATGATCATATAGACCAGCATGAACGCCAGGATCAGCGCAAAGGCAAGGCTTTTGAAAGATTCCTGCATGCGTTTCTGTTCACCGCCCAGCTCGATGACATAGTCTTTGCTCATTCTTGCCCGCAGGCCGGCGATAAGTGAGTCGGCCTCCGCAGCCACCTGGTTGAAGCTGCGGTTGTAGATGTTCGCGGTGACGATGATGCTGCGCTGCTGGTCGATGCGTTTAATTTCCGTCGGCCCCGTACCCCGCGTCAGGAAGGCCACGTCGGATAAGGCGGCATTGAAGCCGAAGGGCGAGTGGATGAGCAGCCGTCGCAGGTTGCCCATGTTCGCACGGTCCTCGGGCCGCAGCCGAACGCGTATGTCGATATCGTCCTCTCCCTGTTTTTCCTTGTACTTCGAGGCTACGTAACCTTTCAGCGCCACCTGCGCGGTGACGGCGATGTCCCGCACTGACAAGCCGAACAGCGAGGCTTTGTCTTTGAGGATATGCAGCTTTGTCTCGGGGCTGGGAGAGGGCATGTTGGTCTTGACGCCATAGACGCCGGGCAGTCTTTTGAGCGCTGATTGCAGGCTTGAGGCCAGGTCGTTCAAGATATTCAGGTTGGGACCCTTGATCTCGACGGCCAGGGGCGCGCCTTGTTCGAGTGCCGAGCCCAGCGATGTTTCCTGGGCGACATATTCGATCTGTCCGCCCTCCAGATCTTCTTTTTCCATCTGCGTTTTGAGCACGTGGATGACGTCGTCGGTCGACCGCCGGATGCCGAGCTTAAAAGATTTCTTCTTCAGGTTGACGAGGATTTGCGCCTGGTGGCTGCCGAGCGTCTGTAGCGCTGTCTCTTCCGCAGAGGTACGCTCTTCGCTTGAGCCGATGTTAACGGTGACGTCTTTGGTTTCCTTCTGCGCAAGCAGGAGACGCTCGATCTTGCGGACCACTTCGTCGGTAATCTCAAGCCTGGTGCCTGGCGGCATGTCCACCTTGACGATAAACTGGCGCTGGTCCACGCGGGGAAGGAACTGCCGTTCCGTGGCGGCAAGCATTATCAGGCTCGCCGCAAAAAGGATGGAGACAATGCCGATGAGTTTATTCTTCCGGTCAAGGATCGCCTCAAGCCAGGCCTTGAATTTTGCGGTATATTCATTGGTCGCCGCTTCCACCTTTTTCATCGTTTCCTGGTTCCTGCGGGACTCCCGGAATACGACTAAAAGCACCGGCGCCAGCGATATGGCGACTACGATGGAAGTGATCAGGGAGAAGGAAATAGTGAAGGAGAGCTGCTTGAAGATCTGGCCGGCAATGCCGACGACAAAACCGAAGGGGAGGAACACGGCGATGGAGGTCAGGGTCGAGCCGATGATGGGAGCGATCATTTCCTGGGTACCGTCGATGACGGCGTCCAGGAACCGCTTGCCCTCCTTGTAGCGGAGGCGGAAGATGTTTTCGATGACGACATTTGCGTTGTCCACGACCATGCCGACACCCATGGCCATGCCTCCCAGGGACATGATGTTCAGGTCGATCTTGGCAAAATACATGAGCATCGCGGTCGCGGTGACGCAGATGGGGATGGCAATGATGATGATGAACGAGGCCTTCAGTTCCCACAGGAACAGGAAGAGGACGATGAAGGAAAGCACGCCTCCCTGCAGGCCGGCGTCGCGCACGTTGGAGAGCGCGTCTTTGATGAAGTTCGACTGGTCGTAGGTCACCTGGATGCGGACTCCTTTGGGCAGCTTTTCTTCCAGGAGCTTTTTGATCTCGCGCTTAACTCCCTCGGCGACTTTCAGGGAGTTGGTACCGGATTGTTTCCTGATGACCAGCGACACGCTGTCGGTCCCGTTATAGCGCGAGACGCTGGTGATCTCCTTGATCGTGTCTTTTACCCGCGCGATATCCTTCAGATACACCAGGCGGCGGCCCTTTTTCTCTTTCTGCTCCTTTTCCTTTTCGGTCTTTGCGTCTTCCTCGGGCACGTCAAGGGCGGTCGGCGTCTCCTCGATCTCCGCGACTTTCTGATACTCGCCCATGGTGCGGATCAGGTATTCGTAGAAGCTTTCCTTGATGGTGCCTGCAGGGTAGTTGATGTTCGCGGTCTTGAGGCTGTCCACGACGGCGACGATGGATATCTGCGACGCGCGCAGCCGCGGCTGGTTGATCTCCACCAGTATCTCGCGCTCGTGGCCGCCGGTAATGGTGGCTGAGGCAACGCCTTCCACTTTTTCGATGGCGTCTTTGACGTGTTTTCTGCACATCTCGCGCAGGTCGAGCGGCTTCATCGGGCCGGTCACGGCGAGGTTCAGGATGGGCAGGTCAAAGGGGTTGTATTTCATGACGATGGGCTCGCCTGCCTCGCGCGGCAGTTTTTCCTTGACCAGGTCCACCTTCTCGCGCACGTTCAGGGCGGCAAAGTCCATGTTCGTGCCCCAGTTGAACTCCACCATGACCAGGGATATGCCTTCCTTGGAGACGGACGTGATACGCTTGACGTTGTTGACCGTGCCGGTGGCTTCCTCGACCACCTTGGTGATGAGGTTCTCGATCTCCTCGGGGGCGGCGTTGGTGTATGAGGTTACGACGGTTATCTGGGGATAGCTGATATTGGGGAAGAGCGCCTGCGGCAGGCGCATCCAGGAGATGACGCCCAGAAGGATGATGCCGAAGAAGATCATCAGCGTGGAAACGGGCTTATTGACTGAAAGTCTGGCTATACTCATGGGCAGTTAAATAAAAAAGGGGAACTTCCTCTGTCGTTCAAACCGAACAGAGGTGCACCCCTTTTACGATATATCGGCCAGCCACTATCCCTTTGAAGATGGTTATTCTTTGGTGATGGTGATAAAGCTTGCAACGGTCTTTCGCTCGTCCCGTGCGTAGACGACCGTGACTTCTTTGCCGGCCTCAAGCGCGTTCGGCGACAGGCCGATCGGTTCGGCGAAGCCGATTTTCCTCACGATGCGCGTCTGCGGCTCAAGGATCAGCGAGATCTTTTTGAGCGAGCTTGCCGTATCGCGATTTCTGACGGTCACCGTCTTGACCGGGCCCCGCAGCTGCACCGATTCGATTATGCCGTAAATCTCTCCGACGATCGCCGTCACCGGGTTTGCCCTGGGCATGGTTGACCGGAACTGGTCTTCGGCCGCCTTGTCCCTGAGCGCGGGGGCCATCTCTTCGTCGGAAACGGTGTTTTCGATGAGCTCGACGCAGTTCAGATCGAAGTATTGCAGGCACCGGACCTCGGTTTTGAGGACCTGCTCGCCCTTGTCGTTATATTCGTAGGTGCTGGATGAGGAGCAGGGGGCAAGGCTCCTGTCGTCCGGGAAACCTGCCACGGTCACCAGGTTCTTCTGACCCCGGGTCGAGAGGACTCCGCCGAGCGTCTTGGCAAGGTCCCCGGTAATGCGGTACAGCTGTCCGTTCCTGGCATGGAGCACGAGCCATTCGTCCTGTCCGTCCCCCTGGGTTATCAACCTCCCCGTAACCCGCACAAGTCCCTGCTGCCGGGCCGGTTGTTCGGCGGGTCCGGGCCGGGATATCTGCTCGATCTGGAGCGTCTTGAACCACTTGCCGCCTGCCTGCATTTTCGGCTTCAGCTTTCCGGCGACTATCATCTTCGTGCCGGCGCCCTGGGGGATGTCCTTGATCTTGGAGCCGGTCAGGATATAAACAGAACCGTCTTCTGCGGTAATGGCTGTCTCATTCCAGGGATGCGCCGTCCGGCTGCTCATCTTTATCGGGGAAACAATGCCGGTTACCGTAATACTCTGTCCCATCTCAGGATAGAATTCCGGTCCTTCCTGGGCCCCGGCGCTTGCAGAAAATATGCCTGTCGCTAAAATGGCGACAAAAAATCCAACTCTTTTAGAATGGAACATTTTTTCTCCTTGCCTTGTAATGTAACACAATTATTCGACGAACGCAAGCAAAAAAGGGACTTTCGTCCCTTCTTCGCTTGCTCGTTCATTGAGATTATCGGGTAGGTTTAGTTGAGTTTGTCCAATTCTTTTTGTGCTGCTTCGGCAATCCCCTCCTGCATTAATTCCACTCAGTCCACCATTGGTCGGAGATGTAATAGCCCTGCTCCGGATCCAGCTTTACCGTGTAATCGCTCAATTTCTTGGTGTATGTCTTGGAGCCTCCGTTCACATGCGATTCGTTGGAGCCTGAACCGCTCAGCGTAAGCCCGGTCAGCTGGCCATTGCTGTTCCTGGTGTATCCCTTGGTGGTGGTCTGGGTGATCACGCTGCCCGTGTATTCTCCGCTGGTCATGGTGGTCGTCTGCGTGGAAGTCTCGCTCTTGAGCACGTGGCTGCCGGCGATCACTTCATAATTGTAGGTGGTCGAGCCTGAGATGCTCGAGTTCGCGGTCGAGCCGTCGTCGGCGTATCCGGTTCCCGAATACGTGCTCTTCACGCGCAGGGCCTGGCCGTCGATGATCTGGTAGGTGTCGGTAGAGGTGGTGTGCGAAGCGAGTTTGCCGGTCTCGGTGTTATAGCTCCAGTTCTCTCCCCCGCCCGAAGCGCCGACCAATGCGCCGGTTGTCGAGTCATACGAGTAGTTCGTGTTGAAGGTCCCTTTATCGGTTACTGTCCCGGCCGCGTTTTTCGTTTCTATGGTGCCCGTTGAGCTGACGGGTTTGACGCTGCCGCCGATCCACTCGCTTACCGTTGTCGACTTCTGAACGGTAGTCGAGGCCTGACCTTCTTCGTTCGTGGTAGTCGTCGTGATCGTGGCGTTCTCGACGGACGAAGTCATGACCCCGTAGGCGTTGTACGTGTAGTGGATGGTCTTGTTCGTCGACTGGTCCGTGATGACGCTGGACGTCTGCCCGCTGTCGGCTGCATAGACCGCCGCCTGCCCCATGATGAAGATCATGAGGATCCCCGTGACTAATAGTTTATTCCTCATCTGCCCCCTCCTTTTTGTCTTTGATTGTTTTCTCGATCAGTTCCGCCTTCCCCAATTTTACTTCATACGAGACGGTGATGTCGTAGTCGTCGGTCTCCAGCCACAACCGCTGCGTCTCGTCGTATTTATATCCTCCGCCGGAGCCGCTGCCTGAGACGGCAGTCAGGTTCCCGCAGGTATTATAGGTGTAATCTGTCGTGATCGTCTCCGCGCCTTTCTTCGAATCGTCGGCAGGGTCGTAGGACGAAGAGGACTCGGCGGTCTTGATCAGGCGCACGATGTTGTTGCGCAGGTCATAGGTATATTCGACGGCGCTCTCCTGGGTCATATACGGATCGTCTTGGGCGGGATCCTGGTTGGCGCGGAATATGTCGGTCTGAGAGGTCGTCTTTTGCGCGTATGCCTGGTCGTACATGATGA
>JAQTMD010000058.1 GCA_028714595.1 Candidatus Omnitrophota bacterium | reverse complement strand
TTGAAGGGTTTGGTATCGCAAAGTCGGTAGGTAAAGCAGCGATAGAACAGGGGGCAAAACAGGCGGTTAAATCTGGATTTAGGATGTTTATCAAGAATGTGCCGAAAGACGCGGCATTAGGAGGAGCTTTCGGGTTGACCTCATCGCTGGCAGAGGGAGATAAAGCCGAGGATATGTTGCGCAACACGGCAATGGGCAGCGTCTTCGGTATTCTGGTGCCGCCTGTCGTGGGGACAGCCGTTGGAGCCGGAATCAAGACGGCTTCGGCTGCATCAAGATATGCGGGGAGGAAGTTGGGTGATATCGCGTCCAGGCTAGAGGTTCTCGCCGAACCAAAACCGCCTTCAGTATCGGATGTCCTCAAAGGAACGTATTACGAGAATGTCGCGAGAAACCCAGTCGAGGCGGAAAAAGGAACCCTCCAGTCCGCCGCCGCGATCGGCGCAAGGGTCATCAGGGCAGGACAGACAGCCAAGGGGCTTTTCTACAGGAAAATCGTCGATAAGTTCTCTCCTGTTTCGGAACTTCAGAGACGCCTGCAGGACGCCGGAATAGATTCCGGTGACCTGCTCGAGTCCATTCAAGGGGCCGAATACAGGGGGTTGGGAAAGGCGGAAAACAAACTGGACCAGTACAACGCGATGCGTGAGGCGTACGGAGATGATTGGACGAACGTCAAGGCCTTGGCGGGCCTCCTCGATGACATGGACCGCCTAGCCGCAGGCGACGTGATACCCGGAAAGCGCACTTACGCCGATGTGGAAGGTGACATGGCGAAAATCGCGCAAAGGTTAGGCCCGGACAGGTTCATGAGGATCGAGGAAGGACAAAAAAAGCTCCAGGGATTCCTTGACCAGGAACTTCTTGACGCGGTCGAGTCGGGACGCATCGACGCTGACCAATACCAGGCCATCAAAAAGGCTCACCCGAACTACATACCACACAGGTTAATTGACGCGATGGACGAGGGCGCGAGCGACATCGCGCCCGGCGGGTCGTTCCAGCTGCTGAAGTCCGGCATAGAGCGGACGGAGGGCGGCACCGAGAAAGGCATACAGGACATCGACAAGTCCGTCGTCCAGACGCTCATCAGGCAGAACAGGCTGAACGAGGTCAACAAGGCCAATCGAGAGATATTTGCGGCGGTCGGAGACAAGGCGGAACAGTTCGGGTTCAGGCCGTTGCGGACAGCGGAGAAGGTCAGGACGCGCGAGATTTACGCCCAGACTCTTTCCGACCTGCGTACAGGCATTGCGGCGCAGATGCGCAAGGTGAAGTCGGCCCGCAGGATCGACGATACGCTGGTTAAGCGTTTGAACACGCTGGACAGGGAGATAGAGGGGAAGGAATCGAAGTTCTACGCCGACCTATCCGCACTCGGCGTCAATTCGGAGGACACGGAAATCACCAGGCTATTGGCCGAACGGGAGCGAGATAACCTGAGTCGGCGCGAACTGCTGCGCGGCTACGAGTTCAGCAATGAGGAAACGGAAGGCGGATACCAGAAATTTCGCGATTTGGCCAGACACAGGCCATGGATGATCGAATCTGACATCGAACAGGTGCGATCTAGGTTGCGCAAATCCGGGATGTCGGCAGATGCCGTTGACGGAATGTTCAACGGCGGTGAGGGATCTACTGACATGGAGACCCTCGACGCGTTCAAAAAAAGGCTGTCTGCGGAACGGAACCCACCGAAGGTCAACGGCTTGTTCATGCGTCGCGTGGACGCCATAGAGTCGCGTTTGGAGAAGGGGGAGAAGATGATCATGGAAAAATCCGGCGAAAGAACGGAAATCAGGAGTGACCGAAGGGCGCTGACTAACGCGATAGGTGAACTGGAGCGCAAGGCGAAACAACTAGGGCAGACCAAGATAGACCTGACCGAGGACCTCAAGAATTATGCGGACGTTAAGGTTAAGGCAAGACAGGCCAAAAAAGAGGGATTTGAGACGTATAAGTTTTTCAGGGACGGCGTGCGTGAGGAATGGTTGGTACCGGAGGATGTGGGGGAAGCGTTGAAGTTCATGGATTCCCAGCAATCCGGCCAGTTGATTAAGTTCCTGGATGCGACGGTCGGGATGTTGGCCAGATTCAAGAGGGGGATTGCCACGCAATATAACCCGATGTTCGCGATCGTCTCCAATCCGGCCCGCGACGTTCAGACAGCCTATGCCACCAGCGGGTTGGCGCTGACGATGGCAGATTTCTCCAAGGCTGCCGGAGTCGTGCGGAGCGCGGAAAAGGGCGTCGGAGCGGATGACTTGCTAAAGCTGGCCCGCGAGGTCGGAGCTCTACAGGGCGGAGTCATGCGAGAAGGGCGCGAACCAGCCAAGATACTCGCGGCCAAAAACAAGGTGAAACGATATTCAGACGGCGGATTAAACAGCTTGACGCTCGATCCGCTGACGATAGCGCGAAAATTAGGATCGGTGATCGAGAAAGCGGGGGAGTTTCAGGAACAGAGGACACGCATCGCCGTATTCAGTCGGGCGCTGCAGGAAGGAATGGCTCCGAGACAGGCCGCGAAGGTCGCCAGGCAGTCAACCGTCGACTTCGGCCGCGGCGGTTCCTTCGCGCAGATGCTCAACAGGTACATCCCGTTCCTCAACGCCCGCATACAAGGTTTCTCTAACCTTGCCGCGGCCATGGAACGTGATCCGGTCGGGATGACGAGAAAACTGATGATTTCGGCCGCTTGGCCTGCCACATTGCTGGCCGCAATTAATTCGCGCTGGTCGTCGTACCAAAACATCCCCGACAACGAAAAACGGAAATACTGGATATTCATGGTCGGACAGACCAAAGACAGGGACTACAACGGTAAGACGATTGACGTGCCATATTATATCAAGGTGCCAAAAGGAGAGGCACAACAGGCGGTCAGTTCTGCGGTAGAGAGATTCCTGACGGCCGCACAAGAGAAATACCCTGAAACCACGGCGCAGTTTTTTGGCCATCTCGTTGGGGACATCTCCCCAGTCACTGATTCATCTGTGTTGCCCCCAGGCATCCAGGAATGGGTGGAACTATCATCCAACTACTCCATGTTTCGCGACAAGCAGATCGAGGGAGACTATACAAAGGTCGGGAAAAAATGGAAGAAGACGGAGGAGTTGGAACCAAGGCGCAGGTCGACGGACAACACCTCAATCCTCGCCAATATGATAGGTGACCTGGCAAATTGGTCACCGACCAAGATCGACTACGCTGTCAAGCAGGGTCTAGTCAACGATATTGTCCGGGGTGGTGATCTGGCCTTCCGTGACTGGTGGAAACTCAAGGGCAAGACCGCCTTCCAGAAGGCGGCGGAATTGCCTTTTGTGCGTTCGGTCATCGGAACGTCCAGTTACGGCACGGAACTTAGGCGCAAGGATGCCGAGTTGCGTGCTACACGAATGAAGAACGAGCGGATAATCGAGAAGTCCAACCAAATCAAAAACACCGCGCAGACCATGTCGGCACCGCGCAGGGTGGATTCAAACGATATCCTTTCGGAATCAGGCGGGGGAGTGACTCAAGGAGAACCAGCAGTCAGGCGCAGCGCGTTTCTTAGGATGGGCACTAAATAAGCTCTAGCCTGTTTGCCTAAACTACTACTTATTGGAGCGGTTGCAATCAAACGCAATAACCAAACCAATGACACCACAAAATATAGCCATCACTAACTCTGCAAGGTTTCTTGCATGTTCTGGGGCGGAAAAAGTCGCAAACCAACCAAGGAAGAAACCAAAAATTGATCCAAACAAAAAACCACCAATGACGTTTTTTACTCTGGAACTACGATTAATCTTAATTTGACCCGACATAAATTTATCTCTATAAGCCTTCGCATTGATTAAATCCGAAAACAAAACTAACGTGTCAAACGCTTCAATCTGACTAACCCGACGCCTAAGATCCGATAAATCGGAATTATCTATTTTTCCCATATAACATATGCCATCAGGATGAATAATGACTACCAATACTGTTCATTGGCGTAAGCAGAGGCTCCAGAAATCTTCACTGTTATGTCGCCTTCGGCAGAAACAATGGTTAATGTGGCCAAGCCGCCAGTGGTCGGAAAGGATACGCCGGTCAAAGTCACCAGAAGCCTGGAATTAATTGCGTTGGCTGGAATGGTTATCAGGGGCCTGTTGGATTGAGCCAAGCCACCCATGACAGGGGAATCCATGAGGGTGAAGCCAAACAAGTCCTTTACAATAAGGCGTGAATCAGGAGCCAATACAGAACATTCGTCAACACTGACTCTGAATGTTAGGGAGTTGAGATCTGCGATAGATGAATCGGTATTCGACGCGAGCAACGCGGCTCCGACGCGTGGGTAGGATTTTATCGGGCCAACCGCGATGCAGTGTGAATATGGCCTGATAAGGGACGTGGGGGAGACCGGATTGCTAAATCCAAGCGACATAACACCCTTCCCTGTTTCAAAAGAAAGCACTCGTTTTGCATCCACGTGATTATCAGCGGAGAATGTCAATATCGTAGTCAAACCTGACTTTGGAGGAAATGGACCAAGGTTACCGGTAACCTTGACAGGAACCGATGATTCGAAATCCGGACGAACACGCCACAACCCGTCATCGCCGACATACGGAACAACCACAGGATCACGGGTGAAAGTGATATCGGGTTTCGCCGGTTGGGTCGCTGCCGTATACGAATCATTGGTCTGGATGTTGGTTTGCTGTATCGGCTGCGTCGGCTGTTGCGATTGCCCAACTGTTACGGAAGAGATGACGGCAAGAGGGGCATCAAAGCGTTTGTCATCAGAGATGGACATGGCTAATGCGATTACCTCCGCCGGCACGAAATCCGCCCGCGACGATATCGGCTCTCCCACCCTGTAATTTGTGAAGAAGATGTCCGGCACGTCGTCTATCTGCCTGTTCCAGTCGTCGCCGTACAGGTCCCTGGCCGCCGCCTCCGACGTGACCCAACGCAAAACCCCGCCCTTGTCCACCGCATAGGTCTTGGGGTCGGTCTGAACCTTCACCAGCCTCACGCCTGGCCTGTAGGTCACGTTGCCGGCAAGCGGCACGGACGAAAGTTCGGCGTCGCTGACCGTGACCACGCCCGAAAAGTCCGGATACCAGGACAAAAAAGTTGACTGGTTCGGGAATACGTAACGGGAGTTGCCAGAGACGTAATAGACCGAATCGGTCGCCTGTCCCCTGATGACACTGCCGGCGTGGGCGGAGGGGGCGGCGAGCAGGAAAAGCGCGGCGATGGCCGATAGGACTGACGCGGAACGAAAAGGCTTGATCATAATTGAGCGGTTAGGCTATGCCCCGAGGCTACCACGTCCGGGCCGGACGGTCAAGCCCCACAAACAACCCCTATGCGCAAATCCACGGCAACGAGACTGAACAGGTATGCCGCCTTGGCCGCCATCGCCGCGCTGTGCTGCTTCATGCTCGGCATGGGCGAATATGCGGCCGCCTGGCTAAGGTCGCTCAACTGAAGAATATGGAACAGAAAACAAATCACGTCATCCTAGAACCCATCGACCCGTCGCTGATCTTCGCCGGTGGGGTCGGCGACGACCTGCCCGACGTCAACCCGTTCGGCGACTGGACCCCGTACCGGCCGAAGTTCGAGACGCAACGCAAGTTCGGAATGGACACCATGAACTGCGTCCAGGCGAGCAGGGCGGCCCTGTGCGGGTACATGTCCGCCTTCCACGGCAGGACGCTCAACCTGTCGGAGAGGCTGTGGTACTGGCTCTGCGGGTGCACCGAAAGGGGCAACAGCTTCTCCGCCTGCGACTCCGGCATCCGCCGCGGCGGCGGGTGCCGCGAGGAGCTTTGGCCGTGGGACCGCCAGATGACGCGAGCGGAATACGGTATTGAGCCGCCGGACGGCGTGAAGGCCGAGGCGCTAAAGCTGTTCGAGGAGTGGGTGTTCGGCCGACTCCGCTGGGTGCCGACGGACGTCGCCGCGATGAAAGCCGCATTGAGGAAGACCCCCCTCTGGTTCTGCAACAGCGGCCACGCGATGGTCGTGGAGAGGATAGACGACCGGATACGCGTCTGGGACACCGAGGCCAACGGGACCGGCGGACCCGGGTCGTTCCCGCTCGATTACGTCAGCCAGATCGTCGCCGCCTATAACGCGCCCTTCTCGCCTAAGGACCTAACCGACAAACCCATGCCCAACGTCAAGCTGAAGGAGAACACGAAGGTGTTCGAGTGCGAGGGCCTCGGCCGCCACGCGCTCAAGATAACGTCCGCCAAGGGCATCGAGTACCTGGTCGCCGACGAGCCGGCGAAGGTGCTGGCGCAGTTCATAGACCGCAACTCGAAGGACGGGATGTTCTCCGGCGGCCCGGCGGTCACGCTCAAGACCGCCGACTTCGACAGCTTCCCGCACGCCACGTTCGCGGAGTTCAGCCGGCTGAACAAATAACGGAAAAATATGGCAGCTCAAATTATCTCCTACGTCTCGCAGAGGCTCGCCCAGGCGCTCGTCTCGTTCGCCGTCACCGGCACAGTGAAGGCCAAGACCATGCTCAACGGCAGTCCGTGGCTCAAGGCGGTCAACCTTGGGGTATCGCTCCTATCGTCGCTTTGCGTCCTATGGTTTACCGGCGCGTCCGACGCCCTCGCCGCCGCGCTGGCGGTGTCGCTCGACACGGCCATCTCCGCCCTGTTCGCCTGGGCGACGCACAAGCTGGTGAAGCCCGGATACGTAGACTGAACGAGCGACATTTAGCCGCCCCCATCGGGCGGCTTTTTAAAGGAAATCGGAAGTCTTGTCGGATAAGCTGGCGTGGTTTACAATCCAATCAGTAGAATCACCTAACCACAACCGACTATGAATAATGCGCTAATAGCAGTTGCGGTATTCGTGGCCAACCTGTTGGTCACGATCATCACCGCTTTCATGGTTTCGTCCCATAAAATCGGTGAATACAAGAACAAGGTCGACAACCTAGAAACAACCCTCGGCAAGGACGAACACAATGGATTACGCAAGACGGTCGGAGACCTATCGGTAAAAGTGGCGGTATGCGACACTCTCTTGAGCAAGCGTGGGCCGCTAGGAAAGAACAAAAGCCCTCTTTCGCTCACTGAACGCGGCATGAATTTTCTCAAGGAAAGCGGAGGGGAGAAATTCGTTGATGACAATTTTGACGAACTTGCCGTCAAGGTAGAGGCGCTAAAACCGGCAACTTCCTACGACGTGCAGGAGGACTCGAAATCCGTCATTGAAGCGTTGCGCGATGATTCGCGCCTAGATCCTCTCAAGGAGTTCCTGTTTAAGGACGGGTCGGAAATCGAGGATTTATTTTTCGTGATGGGAATTCACCTGCGCGACAAAATACTCGCGAGGAAGAACTGGAACGTAAATGACATCGAGGATAAAGGTTAGGCGATTAGAAACATCGAGCCGCGAAAGACCGCCCCCTCTCCCACGGGGCGGTCTTTTGTTTGTCGAGCTTGACGCAATTCGCGCCCTCGGTGTAGGTTGTGGACAAGTTAATTAGGAACCCTTCCGTTTCCCCTCGGGGAGAAGCGCGAAAGCGCGGCTATCAGGCGGATAGGTTGACGTGGTAAAATCGCGTTACCTGCGGCGCACGGATTTACGCGCGCGGCGGGCCGCCGCTGACTTCGTGTCGGCGGCAGGTGCGACCCACCGAAACCCTTCCGTTCCTGATAGTCCGGGAGGGGAGTAAGTGGGTCGCATTATGGCAGAGGAATTTTACGAGACGGCTAATTCAGACCTGGTCGCGGAGTTCATCTCCTGGTGCCGCGCCAAGCACTCCGCCGCGACGGTCATGTCGTATCACGGGGGGCTGTCCGCGTTGCGCCGCTGGGCCGACGATTCGGGCATGTCGATCGGGGAAATGACCCCGGACGACTTCTGCGGGTACGCCTACGAGCTCGAGAAGCGGGGCCTGCGGAGCGGCACGAGGTCGCTGTACGTGACGGCGGCCAAGACGATGTGGAGGTGGCTTCACGAGCGCGGGCGCGTCGCGTGGAGCGAGTCGCTGATACCGACGCCGGCCGTGCGCGACTCCGAACCGTACCCGACCATGACCCCGGAGGACTACTCGCTGGTCGCCGGCACTTTCAGCGACATCCTGCCTCTCGACGTTAGGAACGCGGCCGCCGTGGCCATGCTCTGGGCGACGGGCCTGCGCATCGGGGAACTGCTCTCGATTGACGTCGAGGACCTGAACGTCGGGGAGATGTCGGCCGTCGTCCGGACCTTCAAGCGCCGCAACCACAGGCGCACCGTGTTCTGGACGGAGCAGGCCAACAGGCACCTGTGCCGGTGGATCGCGATGCGGGAGGCTCTGTTGGAGCGAGAGGGGCTGTCCGCCTCGCCACTCTTCATCAACATCGGCCCGAACGCGATGGGAAACCGCCTGGACAAGGACGCGATACAGAAGGCGTTCCGGGCCGCCAGGGCGTCTGCGGGCATCACCAAGAAGATCAGCCCGCACTCGTGCCGGCACGGCAACGCGACACAACTGCTGAAACACGGCACCGACATCCGTTACATCCAGCAATTGCTCGGCCATGCCCGGTTGAATACTACCCAGAGGTACACTCACCTCGAATGTGGCGACTTGAAGGCGGCCTACCGCAAGGCGTTTCCGGACAAAATCACTTGTCCACAGGCGGCTTGACGAGCCCACGGGAACGGATGTAAGATGTAGATAACATCTGCCGCAAGTGCCGTCTTAGTGCCTCGTGCCGGGACGCGCAATGGGCGAAGCGCTAGGTTTACAAAAGCAGACAACAGCCGCCGCCAGGCGGCTGTTTT
>JAQTMD010000057.1 GCA_028714595.1 Candidatus Omnitrophota bacterium | reverse complement strand
TTGGATTGGCCTGATCCTGCCGGGATGCTCGAGCGGCTCGGCTTGCCCGCGGCAACGGCTTCCCGCGCGGACGAGGTCGAGCGGGTCATGGCGCTGGTACCTGCCGTTACCAAACTGCTCGAGGAAAAGCGCGCGGCCGGCGTAATCGGCAGCTCGTTCGACGCCAAAATAAATCTATTGACAAACGATAGTAATTGGTATAAATATGTAGAAAGCCTGACGGAAGATTTGCCGGAGATTTTCAAGGTATCGCGGGTCGCCCTCACGAAGGTCGACGAACTTGATCCGGCTGTCGTTTCCGGCGGCGCGCCGGGCCTCGGCATCGTCGTGGAGAAAGCCGACGGCGCGAAATGCGAGCGCTGTTGGAATTACGACCCCACGGTAGGCACGGATGCGGCTCATGCGACGCTCTGCAGAAAGTGCCTGCAGGTAGTGCGACAACAAACGAACGCATAAGGGGAGGAACATACCTTGAAAAAGAAACTGGAGAAAAAAGAGCTCGAAGAATACAAAAAATTGATCACCAAGAGCAAGAACGAGATCATCGATTCGCTCGATCATATCGCCGCGGACACCAAGAAATCCCAGAAAGATGCTGCGGGAGATATCTCGGGGTATACCTTCCATATGGCGGATGTCGCCACCGATACCTATGACCGCGAGTTCGCGCTCGGCATGGCCTCCAATGAGCGTGAGTTGCTCTACGAACTGGACGATGCCCTCAAACGCATCGAAGACGGCACGTTCGGCATCTGCGAAGACTGCAAGTCTCTTATTTCCAAGAACAGGCTCAAGGCGCTTCCCTACGCGCGCCTCTGCCTGGCATGCCAGGAAAAAAAAGAGAAGAAATAGCCTTTCCTTCCGAATGATCGGTTTCGTCATCATCGCGATTATCGTCCTTGACCAGGGCACCAAGTTCATCCTCGACGCACGCCTGCGGCTGCACGACCCGGTCCCGGTCATAAAAGGTATCCTGTACCTGACGCTGGTCCACAACAAAGGCGCTGCCTTCGGTATCCTGCGGGATCAACTGGCATTGTTCGTCGTCACGTCGTTTGCGGCGATCGTCCTGATCCTGGTCAACCTCACCAAGATAAAACCCGACCAGCGCCGGTCAATGTCTGCCGCAGCATTGAGCCTTATCTTTGCCGGAGCCGTCGGCAATCTCATCGACCGGCTGCGGTTCGGCTATGTCGTCGATTTTATCGATCTGCAGGTCTGGCCGGTCTTCAATATCGCCGACAGCGCCATCACCATCGGCGCCATACTGTTGGGGATCTCGCTCCTGCGGGATTCCCGCCTCAGCAAAAAGAACAGGACCGTTTCCTCCTGACCCCGCGCATTCCCTCCAGGGGGTCGTGAAGGGACTGTCCCCTTCGGGAGCGCGATGCAGGAATATTCATTTACTGTCCCTGCCGAAGCAGCAGGCAAGCGTCTGGATGTGGCGCTTGCCGAATTTGCCGCAGAGCGCAGACTCGGGCTTTCGCGCACCTTCCTTCAGCAGCTCATCTCAAGGAAATCCGTCATTGTCGACGGTAATCCGGTCTCCAAACCCCATTACAAACTAAAATCACGCGAACGTATCTGTCTGTCGGTCCCGGAAAAAATGCCGCAGGCCCTTGAGGCGGAGAAGATCCCCCTGAAAGTCCTGTATGAGGACCGGGATCTAGCGGTGATAGACAAACCCGGCGGCCTGGTGGTTCATCCTGCCCCGGGCAACAGGAGCCATACGCTGGTCAACGCCCTGCTCTACAGCGTCAAACCGCTCTCGGACATCAACCCTGACCGGCCGGGCATCGTGCACCGTCTGGACAAAGAGACATCGGGGGTGATGGTGGTGGCCAAGACCAATGTCGCGCACCTTGACCTGGCAAAGCAATTTGCGGCTCATACGATCAAACGCACGTACATCGCCCTTGTCAAAGGGCGCGTCGCGTTCAACGAGAACGTGATCGAACTGCCCATCGGCCGCCACCCCTATAAGCGCAAACGCCAGGCAGTCGGTTTTGATACCAAGACCCGGTATGCGCGCACCTACTATAAGACACTCAAACGCATGGAGGATGCAAGCCTCCTGGAATTGCATCCGTTCACCGGCAGGACCCACCAGCTGCGCGTGCATCTTTCGCATATCGGGCATCCGGTACTCGGGGATGACACTTACGGCACGAACAACCGGTTTGTGCGCATGGCCCTGCATGCCAAATACTTGGGTTTTATTCATCCTACAACGGGAAAATTCGTCGACTTTGAAAGCCCGGTGCCTAAGGAGTTCACGGAGTACATGCGCAGGCCATGAGGTATGGAGCAATTCGCGCTCCATACCTCATCTACTCATTGAAAAAAATCTTGCTTTTTACTTAAATAATGTTATAGTAATCAGATAAAAGGGTTAGTTATCCAACGGAGGAGGGAAGAAGATGAACAATAATAAAGGTAAGGCTGTCGTTTTCCTTGTCATTCTTATCGTGATTTCCCTGGGGGTGGGCGCCTATGCGTATTACCTGTTCCAGCAAAAGTCCACGGCGTTCGACAAGCTTTTCACCGAGTACAGCGACCTGGATTCGAAATTTAAAGCCAAACAGGCGGAGTTAGAAGAGGTCTCTACGCAAAAGGCGGCGGTTGAATCGAAGCTTGTCGATACGCAGTCGCGGCTTTCCGATGCCCAGATGAAGATAAACAGCCTTACCGCAGAAATCGAAAAAGAGAAAGCCACCAAGCAAGAGTCGCAGGACCAGATCGCGAAATTGAAGGCGAGCCTCGAAGAGGAGAAGAAACTGAAGGCTTCGTTGGACAAGAGCCTCAAGGAATCGACGGCGTCGCTGAAAAATATGGACCAGCGGGTCAAGGAGATGGAGACCAAGCTCAAGGACCTTGAATCGCAGAAAAAAGCTCTCGAAGAGAAAGTCAAGGGTCTCGAACAGAAGTCCCAGGACGTAGAGCTCGGCACGATCGTGGTCGGCCCGGAAGGAGGCGCCGGTAAAACTGCGCCTGCCGCCGCCGTCCCCTCAAAGACAGAGGGCAAGATCGCAGTCGTGAACAAAGAATACAGCTTCGTGGTGATCAATCTCGGCTCCCGGGACGGCGTGTCCATCGGCAGCGTGTTCGCCGTTACGCATAACGAGAAACCCGTCGGTGAGATTAAAGTCGAAAAGGTGCATGAATCGATGTCTGCCGCCGGCTTCCTCACGCCGGATATGAAGGATAAGGTCTCCGAGGGAGACAAGGTTGCATTCAAGAAATAAATGAAGAGTCTTGCAGTTACGGGGTCTTCCGGTTTCTCCGGAACGGTCCGCCTGCCCGGCGATAAATCCATCGCCCACCGCGCCTGCATCCTGGGCGCTCTTTCGTCCCGAACAATAACCATACACAATTTTCCGCTCAATGACGACTGCCGTGCAACGGTCGAGGTCTTTCGTCGGCTCGGCATCCGCTGCGTCTTTACCCGCCGTAAGCGTACCACGGCATCCCTTGTCGTCTCCGGCAAAGGTCTGCACGGGCTCGCCAGGCCCGGTGCCCCGATCTTTATCAAAGAATCCGGCACGACCATGCGTTTACTGCTGGGGGTATTGGCAGGACAGCCGTTTGCAACGACCGTGTGTTGCGGCGCGTCGCTTTCCAAAAGGCCGATGCGCCGGGTTACAGAACCTCTCCGGCAGATGGGCGCGCGCATCAGGGGGCGGAAGACCGCAGGCGTACCGGAAGAGTATCCGCCGGTCTTGATCGAACCTGCCCCGTTGCACGGTATCACGTACCGCCTTCCGATAGCTTCTGCTCAGGTAAAGTCGGCGCTGCTCTTGGCCGCACTTTTCGCTAAGGGCGCTACCAGGATCGTTGAGCCGATAAAGACACGCGACCATACCGAGCGGATGCTGAGATTGTTTGGAGCCGGGATAAAACTCGCTGATAAACAGATAGTTGTAACAGGAGGGCGCGAACTGTTTGCATTGCGCCCGCTCTACGTGCCCGGCGACATCTCTTCGGCCGGCTATTTCATGATATTGGCCTTGTTATCCCCGGATTCGCACATTACCATCAAGGGGATCGGTCTTAATCCATCCCGCAGCGGAATTATCCGGGTGCTCAAGAGGATGGGGGCTCGCATCAAAGTGACCCCGTCATCACGTCATCGCGTCACCGGTGAACCAATAGGAGAAATCGCGGTCAGGACCAGCGGGCTTAGAGGGACTACGATAAAGAAAGAGGAGATACCTTCTTTGATTGACGAGCTTCCCGTACTTATGGTAGCGGCGTGCCTGGCGAAAGGTACGAGCGTTTTCAAAGGTGTCCAGGAACTGCGTTTGAAGGAGTCCGACCGGATCACGGCCATGGTCCGCAATTTAAGGAAGATGGGGGCGTCAATCAGCGTCATTGCGCCTCTTTCCCGCCGCGTCACCGGGTCGGAAGATATCGTAATACAGGGAAAGTCTTTTTTAAAAGGCGCGAAAGTCAATGGTTTTCAAGACCATCGGGTAGCTATGAGCATGGCAATCGCCGGCCTCTGCGCCGGCGGCCGGACCGTCATAGACGACGTGACCTGCATCTCCAAATCTTTCCCCGGATTCCTCTCCACCCTCAAATCACTCTCCAAATAAGAGACAAATCCGCGTTCATCGGTTGGCACCTTGAGCGGGTCCTGTCTTGTGAGGCCTTCGCAGGGGCAAAACAAGCGTCCCCGCAAAATCCGACATCCCTGCGAAGAGAGGTCGGTGACATGAGGTGTGCTGTGTTAGAGCACACCAGAAACGGTGCGCGCAGAATACAGCACGCCTCATGCCACCCCTGAAGCGCCATCTTTTTGTTTGACAGTTAGTTTAATTCCTGCTAGAATTAAACGGTTAAGATATTCACATCTCATCCTGCCAAAAATTTCGCTATAAAAGTTGAAAAACTGCATCGGGTAAGGAGATTGCCATGGTTAAATTCAAGGAACTAGCAACAGCCGCTTTTAATTTTGTCCTTGGCCTTTTTTCCAATGACATGGGTATTGATCTCGGTACTGCCTCGACCCTCGTGTATGTCAAGGGCGAGGGGGTGGTGTTGTGCGAGCCTTCGGTAGTGGCCATCCAGCGCGGCACCTCCAACGTCCTGGCGGTCGGTGACGAGGCAAAGCGGATGCTTGGAAGGACGCCCGGTAACATCATAGCCATACGTCCCATGAAGGACGGCGTTATCGCGGATTTTGAGATCACCGAAGCCATGCTTCGCCATTTCATCAACAAGGTACACCATCGTTTCGTGCTGGCCCGGCCGAGAATCCTTATCGCCATACCTTCGGGGATCACGGAAGTGGAAAAGCGGGCGGTCAAGGATTCTGCGGAGCGCGCCGGTGCACGCGCCGTGTTCCTGATCGAAGAACCGATGGCCGCAGCCATCGGCGTGGGACTGCCGATCCAGGAGCCGGTCGGCAACATGGTCATCGACATCGGCGGCGGGACGACCGAGATCGCGGTCATCTCCCTTGCGGGGATCGTGTTCTCGCGTTCCATCCGTATCGGCGGCGATGAGATGGACCTGGCGGTCATCGAGTACCTTCGCAAGACCTATAATGTGATGATCGGAGAGCGAACCGCGGAAGATATCAAGATCAAGATCGGCTCCGCATATCCGATGGAAGAAGAGATGACGCTGGAAGTAAAGGGCAGAGACCTTGTGGCGGGTCTTCCCAAGACCGTCACCATCACGTCGGAAGAGATCCGTGAAGCGCTCCAGGAACCGCTGCGCGCGATCTTAGAGACCACGAAGATCTCGCTTGAGCGTACGCCCCCGGAACTTTCCGCCGACCTGATCGAGAACGGCATCGTCATGGCGGGGGGCGGCTCGCTGTTACGCGGCATCGACCGGCTGATCGCCGAGGAGACGGGACTTCCGGTGCACGTCGCCGAAGACCCGTTGACCGCGGTCGTACGCGGCACCGGCAAGGTGCTCGACGAGATGCGGTACCTCAAACGCGTCACCGTCTCGGTAAAGACCGACATGCACTCCTGACACCGCGGGTGAAGTGATCCGCACCAATGGTCTTCAATAGATGTGTTTAAGATTGCCAAGAAAACCCTAGCCCGTCTTGCCGTCATCTTCGCCGTTATCTTCTGTCTTGCCCTCATCATCCCTCCCGCCCGTTTCATCGTCATGCCCGTCCTCAAAGTTCCCCTGTATCTGTTCAACGGCCTTCGCCGCAATGCCGCCGCCATCCTCTTTTTTTACCGCAACCGTGACCGCGCCGAACGGTTACAGGCGCGCATCGATTTTTTGCTGAAAACGGCAAGCGACCGGAAGGAGCTTGAACTGGAGAACCAGCGCCTGCGCCGGTTGCTCGGGTTCAAACAGAAAGCCGGCTACCGCGTGATCCCCGCCATCGTCATCGGCCGCGATCCGTCGAACTGGTCATCGACCGTGATCATCGACCGCGGCTCGTCAAGCGGGGTACAGAAGGGTTTTGTCTGCGTGACGTTTTTGGGGCTGGTCGGCAGGGTGATCGAGACCACGCGCACGACCAGCACGGTGATGTTGGTCAACGACCCGAACGTGAGCGTGTCCGCTGTCGTGCAGCGCAGCCGCCAGGAGGGACTGGTCAGCGGCTCGCTGGGGGGGACGCTGCTCATGAAATATCTTCCGAGAGACTGCGACATCAAAGTCTCTGACGCGGTCGTCACCTCCGGTTTAACCCGGGTCTTTCCGAAGGGCATCCCGGTGGGCACGGTCGTTACGGTCAGGGAAGAATCTTCCGGCCTCTCCCGCTACGCCGTCATCAAGCCGGCAGTCGAGCTCTCGGCTTTGGAAGAAGTGCTGGTCGTCATCCCATGAGAGAGAAAAAGTTCCTTGCGATCGTCTTGTGTCTGGCGCTGGTGCAGGCGGCCGTCGCGCCGTCACTGAAGTTTTTCGGCGTGGCGCCCGACCTGCTTTTAATCTGCGTCGTGATCGCGTCGCTTAAGATGGAGCGGTCGTTCGCTTTTCTGGCTGCGGTGTCGTGCGGCCTGCTTAAAGACGCGTTCGGCATTGCCGGCTTTGGCGTGTACACCTTCCTGTATCCGTCGGCGTTTTTAGTCCTGCTGCAGATTTCCCGGACGCTGGTCATCGATACCGCGATACTTACGAGCGCTGCGGTGTTCTGCCTTTCTCTGGCCTTGGCCGGGGCGGAGCGGATCGTGCTCGGGTATCTGGGTTTTCGCATCCCGGTCTTCGTCTTTCTAAAGATCGCAGTCCTGCAGGCCGCGTATACCGCCGTGGTCGTCCCCCTTATCGGCAGGCTTATTAACCGGGTCGCGCGCGTATGAGGATACGTGTCTTAAGCCTTGCGATTGTCGCGTTGTTCGGAGTCCTTGCGCTCGGCCTTGCCGGCCTCTCCCTTGTCAGCGGCCGCAAGTTCAGGGAACTTTCCGATAAGAACTGCATCCGCCTGATCCCCCAGAGCGGCTCCCGCGGAAAGATCATCGATGCCAACGGGAAGACCATCGTCTCAAGCATCCTGTCCTACGATGTGCTGGTCCTGCCACAGGGCTTTGCGGCAATGCAGCGGACCTTTGACGGGCTTGCCGGGATCATCGCCATAGACGGCGAAGAGCTCATGGGACGATTTCGCCGCAGCTATACCGAGCCCAGTGTCCCGGTCGTCGTGGCCAGGAACATAGGTCTGGAGAAGGCGCTCGCCATCGAGGAGAGGAAGCTGGACCTCGACGGCATCATCGTGCAGACCAATGTCGTACGGTTTTATCCCTATGCAAACCTTGCCGCTCATGTCATCGGCTATTTGAGCGAGATCGACCGGTGGCGGCTGACCAAGCTGGCGGACTACGGCTATAAGACGCGGGATATCGTCGGCGTCGGCGGCATCGAAGAACGCTACGACTATTACCTGCGCCAGGAAGACGGCGGGCTGTCGGTGGAGGTCGATCACCAGGGCAGGTTTTCGCGCATCCTGGGGTACTGCCCGCCGCGCAACGGCCAGGACATAGGCTTGACCGTCGACGTGCGCGTCCAGCGGATCGTCGAAGATGCGCTCGACGGCTACCGGGGCAGCATCGTGGTCATGGATCCTGCCACCGGGGCGATCATCGCCATGGCATCGCGGCCGGATTTCGACCCCGCGCTTTTCGTGAAAAAAGGCCCGGCCCGGTCGTTCGCGGCGTTGTTCAATGATCCCGCGGCCCCGATGACCAACCGCGCCATACACGGCGGGTATCCGCCCGGATCGGTGTTCAAACCGATCGTGGCCGCGTGCGCCCTGGAGCTCGGCAGGGCGAACCCCGCGACGACCCACGTCTGTCCGGGTTTTCTTGCGGTGGGCAGACGCCGGTTTAAATGCTGGAACACGCACCATGAGGTCGACCTGATTGAGGCGATCGCGCAATCCTGCGACGTCTATTTTTACAAGACCGGTTTAGCCAGCGGTGCACGGAACCTGCACGATTACGCGGTCAAATTGGGACTGGGCAGGGTCTCGGGTATCGAACTTCCGTATGAAGAAGCGGGGTTGGTGCCGGACCCCCTGTGGAGGAGGCTTACCAGGTTCCAGCGCTGGTACGACGGCGATACGGCGAATTTTGCCATCGGTCAGGGAGAATTGCTGGTCACGCCGCTGCAGATAGTCAGGATGACGGCGGTCTTTGCCAACGGCGGCAACCTCGTGACGCCGTACCTGGTGCGTTCCATCGGCGCAAACGACGTATCAATGTCCCATCGCAAGGTGTTGCGTCTCGGCTTTAAGAAAAAGAATATCGATGCCGTACGCGAGGGGCTGCGGCAAGTCGTTGCCAGCCCCCGGGGAACGGCCAATATTCTTGCAGACGTCGGTGTGGCCGTTGCGGGGAAGACCGGAACTGCCGAAGCGCCGGGAAGAGGCACGCATGCATGGTTCAGCGGATTTTTTCCTTACGAGCGTCCGCGCTATTGTTTTTGCGTGTTTCTGG
>JAQTMD010000056.1 GCA_028714595.1 Candidatus Omnitrophota bacterium | reverse complement strand
GACGAGCCTGCCCACGCCCAGCTTCAGCGCCAGCGCACAGATATTTTCCGTTCCGAGGACATTCGTCTGATAGAGCCGCTCCCAATCATTGCCCACATACCCCGCGCTGTGAATCACGGCGTCGAACGGTCCCCGGATGGCACCGAGACTCCCCGCATCCGCGATATCCCCGTACACTAGCTGCACTCCCTGCGCCTTGAGAAAATCTACCTTGCTCGTCTTACGTACAAGCGCGCTCACCGCATGTCCCTCTTCCAGCAGCGCATTCACCACATACCTGCCGATAAACCCCGTCGCCCCCGTCACTAAAACCTTCATTATTGACTCCGTTTCCTTGATTTTGCGGTGCCTGCCGCTGAGCGGGCGGCCCGGTTGTTTCGCCGCACCGCTCGGATTTCCCCGGCGAGGAAATCCTCGCTCGGGTGATTTTTCTCGCTCTCGCCTGCCCTGTATACCCGCGGGCGAACCATGCCCGCTCGAAAAATCAACGTGCGGCTCAATCAACCGAGCCGCCCGCTAAACTCCCGCCCGCAAAATCAAACGAACAATGCCGCAAAACGTATTTGGCAACGTTGCCAAATCACGCGCCTCTTACATTGTACAGCGCGCAATGATTTTAACAAATAGATTTGATGCGCGAAGGCGGAACTGGAGAGGTTACTTGCGGTAGGTTGGCCGCGCCTTGTAGGTGGTGTGCAGCAGCTTGTGCGATTTCTCGCTCAGCGGCTTCTCGAGGAATTCATCGTAGAGGCGCTTGATGTAGGGGTTCTGGTGGGAAAACCTGATCTCTTTGGCGGCATCGTCTTCGTACAAGGCCTGGGCGCGTTTGGCGCGCAGCTCGTCGGTGACCATGTACGGCTGTCCGCCGCCGCCGATGCAGCCGCCGGGGCAGGCCATGACCTCGATGAAGTGATAGGGCGCTTCTTTGCCTTCTTTCTTGGCCCGGCGTACTTTGTTCAGGACGTATTCGACGTTCGCCAAGCCGTGCGCGACGGCCACGCGGACCTTCTTGCCCCCCACATCAACTTCGGTCTCCTTGACCCCCTTGAGGCCGCGCACGCTCTCCAGGTCGACTTTCTTCAAGTCTTTGCCGGTAATGAAATAGTGCGCGGTGCGCAACGCCGCTTCCATGACGCCGCCGGTGGCGCCGAAGATTACGCCGGCGCCCGAGTATTCGCCGAGGATCGAATCCGATTCTTCGTCGGGCAGGCTTTCAAAATCGATGCCTGCCTGCTTGATCATACGGGCCAGCTCGCGGGTGCACAGGACGATGTCGATGTCCTGAAAGCCGGAGGCGAACATCTCGTCGCTGCGCGAGACCTCGTACTTCTTTGACGTACAGGGCATGATCGAGACCATCACGATCTTTGCGGGGTCGATCTTGTTCTTTTGGGCGTAATAGGTCTTGGACAAGACGCCCAGGATTTCGTGCGGCGACTTGCAGGACGAGAAGTGGTCGATCATGTCGGTGTGGAATTTTTCCATAAAATCGACCCACGAGGGACAGCAGGTAGTGATCAGCGGCAGGGGTTTTGTCCCTTTGAGCAGCCGCTCTTCGAATTCGCTGGCCTCTTCCATGATGGTGACGTCGGCGGCAAAGTTGGTATCAAAGACCGCCTGAAAGCCCAGCCTGCGCAGCAGCGCATATAATTTCCTGGTAAAATTCTTTCCGGTATAGCCGAATGCCTCGCCGATCGAGGCCCTGACTGCCGGCGCTATCTGCACCACGCAGTATTTCTCGGGGTCCTGCAGGACCTGCCAGGCCCGTGCGGTATGGTCCTGTTCGACAAAGGCGCCGGTCGGGCAGTGCGCCGAGCACTGTCCGCACTTGACGCAGGGAGAATCCGCCAGCTGGATATCGCCGGCAGGAGAGATCCTGGTATGCATGCCCCGCTCCAGGAACGATAAAGCCCAGACGTCCTGGATGTCCTGGCAGACATGTACGCAGCGTCCGCAAAGGATGCATTTCTTGGGATCAAGGTCCACGGCCTTGGTGGAGGTATCTATGGGCAGGTCGCGCAAAGTTTGCGGGAACGATTCCGTTTTTATGCCGAAGTCTGCGGTGAGCTTCTGCAGTTCGCAGGCATTGTTGCGGCCGCACTTCAGGCAGTCATTCGGGTGGTTCGACAGGATGAGTTCGATGACCGTCCTGCGGATCTCGACGATCTCCGGGTCATGGGTAATGATCTCCATGCCTTCTTCCAGCGGCGTACAGCAGGCGCGCAGCATCTTGTTCGAACCCTTGACCTTGACGATGCAGATTCCGCAGGAAGCCGAGGCCACCAGGTCCGGATGCTTGCAGAGCGTGGGGATCTTTATCTGCACCTGTTTTGCCGCATCAAGGATGGTGGTCCCCTCGGGGACTCGAAGCAGAATCCCGTTTATCTTTGCTTTTATCGCTTTTGCCATCGTCCTATTTCCTTGCTATTGCCTTGAACTTGCAGACTTCGAAACAGCGCTCGCATTTGACGCATTTATCCAAAAGTATCTTATACCCTTCTTCCCGGTTGCCTTCGATGGCCTTGACCGGACAATTGGTAAAACAGACGCTGCAGCGTTTGCACTTTTCCTGGATGATGCTGTAATTCAACAGGTCAACGCATTTTCCGGCAGGGCATTTCTTGTTCTCGATATGCTCTTTGTATTCCGACGTAAAATATTTCAGCGTGGAAAGAACAGGGTTGGGCGAGCCCTGTCCCAGGCCGCAGAGCGACGCCTTCTGCATCGCAAAGGATATGCGCTTGAGTATCGCCGGGTCATCCGCTTTACCTTTGCCTTCGGCGATACGCGCTAAGACGCCGAGCATCTGGAATCCGCCGATACGGCAGGGCGCGCACTTGCCGCAGGATTCGTCCACGCAAAAACCCAGGTAGAACTTGGCGATATCCACCATGCAGTCGTCTTCATCCATGACGATCATGCCGCCCGAGCCCATGATGGAACCGAGTTTCTGCAGGTTCTCATAATCGACCGGCGTATCAAGAAATTCCCTGGGGATGACGCCGCCTGAAGGCCCGCCGGTCTGCACCGCCTTGACGTTCTTGCCGGAAACGGTGCCGCCGCCGATATCATAGACGATCTCGCGCAGTGTAATGCCCATGGGCACTTCCACTAAGCCTGAATTCCTGACCTTCCCGGTCAGGGCAAAGACCTTGGTGCCCTTGGAGGTCTGCGTGCCGACCCTGGCAAAGGCGTCGGCGCCTTTTAAGAAAATATACGGGACGTTCGCCAGGGTCTCGACGTTATTGATCGCGGTCGGCTTGTCCCAGAGGCCTTTGACGGAAGGATAGGGCGGCCGGGGACGCGGCGTACCGCGTTTGCCCTCGATGGAAGCGATTAACGCGGTCTCTTCACCGCAGACAAATGCGCCTGCGCCTAAGCGGATATCTATATCGAAACTGAAATCCGTGCCGAGGATGCTTTTGCCCAACAGGCCGTATTCATACGCCTGCGCGAGCGCTTTCTTGATGCGTTCCACTGCCAGCGGGTATTCCGCACGGATATAAAAATACCCCTTGGAAGCGCCGATGGCATACGCCGCGATGATCAGGCCTTCGATGACCGAATGCGGATCGCTTTCCAGGACTGAACGGTCCATATAGGCGCCCGGGTCGCCCTCGTCCGCGTTGCAGATGACGAACTTCTGGTCCGCAGCCACCTGCCGGGTGAACTTCCACTTCATCCAGGTAGGATAGCCGGCGCCGCCTCTTCCGCGCAGGCCGGACTTCTTCATCTCTTCGATGACCTTTTCCGGGTTAAGTTCCAGGAGGACCTTCGTCAAGGCACGGTAGCCGTCCTGGCCGATATATTCCTCGATACTCTCCGGGTTGATCCTGCCGCAGTTGCGCAGGACAATGCGGATCTGTTTGGGTTCTTTCTTCTGCGCCAGGCCTTCGACGGGTTTGTCTTCTTTGACGGTGGCCTGGACGAGGCGCGCCAGGTCACCCTCTTTGACATCAACGTAGAGGGTGTTTTCAGGCAACACCTTGATCACGACGCCTTTATTGTAGAACCCGATATCTGCCACGCGCACGACCTGCACCTGATCTTCAAGCTTGTCCGTGCGCAAAAGATCGAGCAGCTTGGTATAGACCTCGCGCGTCTTGTCTTCAGTGCCTGATCCGGTATCTTTTACGAGAATAGTCCTGGTATACATCTACCCTCACGTTTCCATCGTAAATATGTAGTCGTTGACCAGCATCTTTGAGACTACGTGTTTTTCCAATATCTTGACGGCTATTTCTTTGGTTACCTTGCCGTAGACGACCTGCGGAGCGCCTTCGACGTTGACCTCGACAAGCGGTTCTGCATAACACATCCCCAGGCAGCCGCATTTCTGCACCTCGACCTGCAGATTCCTCTTCCTGGCTTCCTCGACAAAGGCGGCATAGACCTCTCCCGCACCGGCAGCGATGCCGCAGGTGGACATGCCGACCCGGATCCAGTTCTTTGCCTTGTGCTTGCTCGTGCGGCTTAGCCGCTCCAATTTTTCTGGGGTCAATTTTTCCATGGCAACCTCTTTGAACGCCTTCCACACCCGGTCTGGGCACAAGCCGTTATTCCTCTTCTTTTACGTAGGTGGATATGATATCCATGATCTCCTGCTTTTTGACCTTGCCGTAGACCTTCCCGTCGATCATCACGACCGGCGCCAGTCCGCAGCAACCGAGGCAGCGTACCACGTCCAGATGAAAGTTACCGTCTTGGGTAGTCCGCCCTTCTTCGACGTGCAGGATGTTTTTGATCTCCTTGATGATCTCGGGCGCGCCTTTCAGGTAACAGGCGGTCCCCATGCAGACAGAGATACGGTGTTTACCGGGCGGGGATAATTTAAAGAAATTATAGAAGGTGATGACTTCGTAAATACGCGCCAGCGGCACCTCGAGCATCGAAGAAAGCTCCAACGCAAGCTCGCGGGGCACATAGCCGTGATGGTTCTGGATCTCGTGGAGGATCATGATAAGGTTGCCCTCCTTGTCCTTCCACTTGTCCACTAAATTCTTGATCTCTGACGTAAAAACCTTTTTCTCTTCCATGCTCAAAAATCTCTTTCTTCTTAAAAGGGATTTATTGTGAGGAACAACCGGGTTGGAGATATAAAGAATAACATAAAAGCTAAAAAAATCAAGGAGTTTTTTGTAAGCCCGCGAAGGGGATTGCCGGAAAGCGCCGGAGGAGCTTATCCCCCGCCCTCTTTCCCGAAGATCCTGAGCGCCCGGTCGATTTTGAGGAGCAGCTCGGCTGCCGTAAACGGCTTGGGACAGAAATCGACTGCCCCGCAGGAGTCAGACATGCTTTTAACGATATCTTCTATATCATGGCGGGCGCTGAGCATCACCACGGGAATAGCCTTTGTCTGATCGTCCTGCTTTAACCGCCCGATGGCCTCATAGCCGCTCATGCCCGGCATGGTTATGTCCATGATGATCAGGTCGGGCTGTTCGGCCTTTGCCCTGTCTATGCCTTCTGCCCCTGTCGCCGCAGAAATGAAGTCATAGCCGTTGGCCTTAAGCCGCGAACCCACGACCCGTACGATATTCGCGTCGTCATCGATCATCAGGATCTTCCGAACCATATCCCTTTCGCCTCTTTTGAAGTATTATACCACTCACCGCGAAAAATCCAAGCTGCCTTTCGCCCGTCTATCGGCTTGCCCTTGAGCGGGCAGTGGCTTGAGCGGGATTCGCAGCACCGCTCAAGCCGACCCCTAAGTTCCGCGGCAAGGGAAGTCGGGCGAAAAGAAAAAGGCGCCCGGCCTTGCGGCGAGGCGCCTTTTGGAGCGTGCGTTACGCGCTGCTTATACCACGCCCTGATCGAGCATGGCATCAGCGACCTTGACAAATCCGGCGATGTTGGCTCCCTTGACGTAGTTGATATACTTTCCTTCTTTGCCGTACTTGACGCAGGACTCGTGGATGCTGATCATGATCTGGTGCAGTTTCTCGTCCACTTCTTCCCTGGTCCAGGAGAGCCGCTGGCTGTTCTGGGACATCTCCAGGCCCGAGGTGGCAACGCCGCCGGCATTCGAGGCTTTTCCGGGAGCGTAGAGGATCTTTGCTGCCTGGAACGCTGCGATCGCCTCAGGCGTGGAAGGCATGTTCGCGCCTTCTCCGATGACCATGCAGCCGCTCTTGACCAGCTTTTTGGCGTCCGCCTCGTTTATCTCGTTCTGCGTAGCCGACGGAAAAGCGGCGTCGCATTTGATATCCCACGGCTTTTTGCCTTCGAAATACTTGCAGCCGAATTTGTCTGCGTATTCCTTGATGCGGCCGCGGCGCACATTCTTCAATTCCAGGACAAACTGCAGTTTCTGCTCGGATATGCCGTCCGGGTCATAGACATAGCCGTTGGAGTCGGAGACCGTCACCGGTTTTGCTCCGAGCTGCAGCAGTTTCTCGACGGTGTACTGGGCGACGTTGCCCGAACCCGACACTGCGCAGACCTTGCCTTTCAGGGATTCGCCGCGCGTCTTTAACATTTCCTGGACGAAATACACGCAGCCGTAGCCGGTGGCTTCCGGACGGATAAGGCTTCCGCCCCACGCCAGCCCTTTGCCGGTCAGGACGCCGGTGAACTCGTTGCGCAGGCGCTTGTACTGGCCGAACAGGAACCCTATCTCGCGGCCGCCCACGCCGATGTCGCCTGCGGGTACGTCGGTATCAGGGCCGATGTATTTGAACAGCTCGGTCATAAAACTCTGGCAGAACCGCATCACTTCGTTGTCTGATTTTCCCTTGGGGTCGAAATCAGAACCGCCCTTGCCGCCGCCCATGGGAAGCGTCGTGAGGCTGTTCTTAAAGACCTGCTCAAAGGCCAGGAACTTGAGGATTCCCAGGTTGACGCTGGGATGAAAACGCAGGCCTCCCTTGTAGGGACCGATGGCGCTGGACATCTGGATGCGGTAGCCTTTGTTGATCTGGATCTCGCCTTTGTCGTCAATCCACGGGACGCGGAACAGGATCACGCGCTCGGGCTCGGTCATGCGCTCGAGTATCTTTGCCTTCGCGTACTTGGGATTTGCCTCGATATACGGCATGACCGACTCCGCGACCTCCCGCACTGCCTGATGGAATTCCGGCTCATTGGGGTTGCGCTCGATCACCCGCGCCATAAACTCGTCAATCTTCTTTGCCATGTGTGGCCTCCTTTTTTTGCCGCTGTTTTTGTCTTTGATTCCAGTTTCCAGGCAACCATTGCCTTATTTTTAGGCAACGCGAGGTTAAAAAAAATTGCGCCACCCGCAACTCGAGTGACGCCTTTGTCATTCATTGTGCTTACAGAAACTTGAATCCGTTTTTCTAATAAATAATACCATCAAAAACCGCATAGTCAAGGTTTTTTTAGAAGATCGCGGCTGGCCCGCACGACGTCCTCGACTTCGACCGCCTGCAGGCATGCCAACGTATTGAAACGGCATACGGCCTTTCTGCAGGGCCGGCAGCCGATGCCGCTTTTGACCAGGCGCGACTGGTTTGACCACGGCCCGTATTTTACATCATCAGTAGGGCCGAAGACCGTCACCACCGGCACACCCAGGTAGCTTGCCAGGTGGGAATTGGCGCTGTCATTGGTGATCAACAACGCTGACCTGCGCAACAACGCAGCAACCTGCAACAGGGTAGTCTGCGCGCTGAGGTCGGCGACGGCCAGGCCAACCGAACGGCTGATGTCTTGATTAACGGCAGCGTCGTCCCGGTCGCCGATGAGGATTACTTTAACTGCAAACTCCTGCGTCAGCTGCCGGATCAATGCCGCGAATTTCTCCTTTGGCCAGCGCTTGATGATGCTGCGCGCCCCTGCCGAGACAACGACCACTCTGTCCAGATGCTTCACTCCCGCCTTTGCCAGGAACTCCTCGATATACAGCCGGTCAGCCTGGTACGGCTCAAGCGATCGCTCCATAAGCTGAGTCCTGTCCCGGGGCAGGATATCTGCCAGGGACTTGAGTTTATAGAGGTGCCGGTCGCGCATATGCGCGACACGGGCCGGGATGCCCGCCAGGGGCGACGTCTTATACCGGGCCCGAACGAGCCATCCGAAAAAGCTGTTGCGCAGGTCGACGACGACGTCGAACTTTTCCTGCCGCATCAGGCGCAGCAGCCTCCATTTAAGGTAGAGCGGAGCGTGCTTGTCGTATGCGATCACGCGTTTGACCGCGGAATCGTTCTCAAAAATCTCAACCGGTCGCGGTCCGCAGATGACCGTGATCTCTGCTTCGGGGAAATTGACCCTGAGCGTGTCCAACACCGGCAGGGTGAGGATCACATCGCCGATATTGGTCAGGGTGACAAAAAGTATTTTGCGTATTTCGTACATGGGTCAGGGCGGCGTCGCGACCTTACGGACCGCCGCAACGACGTCTTCGACGCTGATAGCCTTCATACAGCGGTTGTCTGCGCAGTCGACTTTGTAACAGGGAAGGCGGCAGCCGATCTCCTTACGGACGATCGTCACGCGATCCGGAGGAAAGGGTCCGGTCAGCGCAGGGTCTGTCGGGCCGAAGAGCGCGATGATCCTGCGGCAGGAGACGGCGTTGGCGATATGCATCGGCCCTGAATCCGCCGTGATAAAAAGATTGGAGATGCTGGCCAGCACGGCGAACTGCTTCAGGGAGAGCGTGCCGCAGGCAATGACCGGTTTCGTCTTCATCCGGGAACCGATTTCCCGCGCCAGCGCCTCGTCAGCGCCGCCGCCCGTGATGATGATCTTCGCCCGGTAGATATCCGCGATCCTGTCCGCCAGAGCCGCAAAATTCTCGCGGGGCCAGCGTTTGGGGCCCCAGTTCCCGCCGGGATTGATACCGACGATGAAATCGTCCTCGCGGATATGGTGGCCTGATAGAAAGTCTTCGACGCGCTTGATATCCTCCTGCTTCACGAAGAATTCGAGCGAACGGGCCACGACCTGGAGGCCTGCCGGTCT
>JAQTMD010000055.1 GCA_028714595.1 Candidatus Omnitrophota bacterium | reverse complement strand
CTTGCGCTTGCGAAGCTGGGCCTCGGGTGGTCGCACCTGAAGCTCAAAGACTATGATAAAGCCCGCGCTACGTTCGAACAGATCGAATCCACGGCTCTGACAAACCAGAGCCGCGACGCGCTCTACCTCGGTAAGGCGGTGCTTGCCTCAGAGACAAAAGACTTCCAGCAGGCCGCCCTGCCCTACGATGACCTGCTGGTCGCCAGCGCCGAGCCCCTGGCCATCCTGCAGGCATACCTCGGTAAGGCAGAGGCGCTGTACAACCTCGGCAATTACAAGGATGCCATCCAGACATACCGGGAAGCAGCCCGGAAGGTGGCGCTGGAATCCCTGCCCCGGGAGATGATCGACAAACTCCACTACGGCCTGGCATGGGCATACGTCAAGGAAGGTCAGTTCAAGGAGGCGATCGCCGAGTTCCAGAAGATCGTCAAGAACACGCAGGACCAGGTATTCAAGTTAAGCGCCCTCTGCCAGATCGGCGATGCCTACCAGGATTCAGGAGATTTTCAGAAGGCGCTTGCCACCTACGAAGGGATCCTGCGCGATTACCCGGCTTCTCTCTACAGCGATTACGTGCAGTACCAGTTGGGCCTGGTCCTTTTGAAACTCCAGAACTATGACGCGGCTATCTTGAGTTTCTCGAACCTTCGGACGAATTTCCCCGATTCAAAACTCCTGGACGATGCCACCTATGCGCTGGGCCTGGCATATTTCCAGAAGCAGGATTACGGTTCCAGCAGGGAGATATTCGACAGCTTTGACAAGGGCTTCCCGGAAAGCAGCTTTAAGCCCCAGGCGCTCTACCTCCTGGGCACGAGTCTCTATAATCTGGGCAGGTATGCGGACGCTATCGAGGCGTTCAAGAACATCATCAGGCTCTACGGTCAGGATACGGAGCTGGTGCAGAAGGCAGAGTACGAGATCGCAGACAGTTTCTACCAGATGGGTAATGAGAAAGAGGCGATGAACCGCTTCACGCAGCTGCGCGCCAAGTACCCGGATTCCAGCCTCACCGCCGAGATCATGTGGTGGCTGGGAGGTTACTACTACCGGCAGAACGACCTTGCCCTGGCACTGCGGTATTTTTCCTCGCTCATCCAGGATTTTCCCGACAGCCCGGTCATCCCCGACGCCTACTATGCCCTGGGCTCGGTCTATGCCGAAGACGCCAAATTCGACGAGGCCGTCGCAAATTTCCGCAAGGTGATTGAACTGACCACCTCGGACCTTGCCGCCCAGGCCGCGATCGCCATAGCGGATATCTACGTGCACCAGCATAAGTACGACGAAGCCCTCGAGCTTTACCGGGAAAAGGCGACGCAGTACCCGAACCTGACGCATCTGGTCTATCCGAAGATCGGGGACCTCCTGGTCCGGACCCAGAAGACGGACGAGGCTTTGGAGTTTTACCGCAAGGCGCTGACCGTGGTGCCGCTGGGCGAAAAAGCAGACATGCATTTCAAGGTGGCAGAGACCCTCCAGGCAAAAGGTAAACTCAAAGAAGCGATCGAAGAGTACCTGAACGTGACCTACCTCTATCCGCAAGACAGGGAATTGGCGGTCAAGTCGTACCTGCGGGTCGCCCAGATCTTCGAGGATCAGGAAAATGTCCGGGAGGCAATGCGCATTTATGAGAAGGTTGCCGGGCTCGACGTCCCGGAAGCAAAGGCAGCGCGCGAGAAACTCGAGGCGCTCAAGGGCGGCACGCTGCCCGCATCGAAGAAAGAATAAAGACTCCTCGCTTCCGCTCGGAGTCAAATTTCCGACGCTTAAGCGAGGGAAAATTTGAGGGGGAAGCCATGGGTGCGCATACAATAACGGTATGGCAGATCGTGCGACACAGCCCTGCGGTGACGGTGCCGATACTGCTTTGTTCTGTGGTCGCGATCGGACTGATCGCAGAGCGGTCCCTTTTCTTCTGGGGCATCCGGACCGATATCCAGCAGCTGATGCAGCGGATCCGGGAGCAGGTCAAACGCCACCAGATAAGGGAGGCGCTTGCCCTGTGCGATAACGTCAGGCATCCGGTGGCAGGGGTCCTCAAGGCCGGGATACTGAACTATGACCGGCCGCGGTCGCAGATCAAGGAGGCGATCGAAGACGCCTCCTTGTACGAGATCCCCAGACTGGAAAAGAACCTTCCTGCCCTGGCGACCATCGCGCACATAGCGCCGTTACTGGGATTGCTGGGGACTGCCGTCGGCATGGCCCGCAGTTTTGCTTCCATCGCAATCAGGTCGTCAAACTTAGAGGTGGTCACTGTCCAGGACCTGGCAGGCGGCGTCTGGGAGGCGCTCCTGGCCACGGTGGCGGGCCTGGTGGTGGCGATCCCGGCTTTTGTCGCGTACAATTATTTTGTCAGCCTGGTCAACAGCTCGGTCCTGGAAATGGAGAAGGCCTCGACCGAGCTGGTCAATTTTATGACGGAGTAAAAGGGACCATGAAGTTTTCCAGGCACCTGCAGTACGAATACGGCGTAAAACAGTTACTGCTTGTGCCGCTGGTCAACCTGCTTTTTTTGCTGGTAGTGTTTCTCCTGGTAGTCTCGCCGCTGGTCGACCAGCCGGGCCTCAAGGTGCGCCTGCCCGGTTTTGTCACCACCGGCATTGTCGCAGGAGAGAACATCGAGATAGTCATCGCAGCCGACGGCGCAGCATATTACCGGGGAGCCGGGATCCGGCAGGAAGAATTGGCGGCGATGCTCATGCACCTTTGGCCGCGGCAGATTACGGTGCTGATCAAGGCGCATAAAGATGCGCCGCTGGGAGCGATCACGCAGATCTGGGACACCTGCAGGCGTTCGCGCGTTACCCGTATCAACGTCGCCACAAGCGGCATACAGCCATGAATCCTTTGCGCAAGACCTTGTTTGTTTCTCTGGCCGGCCATGCAGCGCTGTGCGGGTTGTTTGCGTTTTCATTCCAGAAACCCGTGTTTGACACGCCGCGGCCGGCGATCGTCTATTGGGGGAATATCCTGCCGCAAGCCGCGTTTGTGCCCGGCACTGACCAGGGGGCGGCGCGCAAGCCTATCACGCAGATCCCGGGCTCGCTTCCCCGGCTCGACCCGGCGTACGGCCCGATGGGGCAGGCGCTTGAGCCGGATCATCGCAAGCCCTATCTGGCAGCCGCTGCCGCAGACCGCAAGCCGGAGCTTATCCAGCCGGCGCAGCCGCTGGCGGCGTTACCGTCGCGTCAGGATACCAGCATTACCTTCCACCCGCTGCTGCCGTACCAGCTGCAGGTATATTTCAAAGACAGGCAGGCAGTGCACATAGAGCTCGTCTTTAACATCGCGCGGGAGAAAGGCAAGAATACCGTCGAGATCAAGCGCAAGATCTCTTCGGGGAACCTCGAGGCAGACCTCCTCAGCGCGCGGTATATCAATCACTATCTATTCATCCAGCAGTCCCGGTTTGCCCCGGATCAGTGGCAGACCGTGCGCATCGACCTTTCCAGCAAACATGATTAATCTTGAGTTTTCGACGGCAATATCCCTGTACCTGGCAGCAGTGCTTGCCGCGGTTTTCGCGCTCTGGGTCCTGGCGCGGCGCGAGAAGTACAAAGAGCCGTTCCTGGAAGAAAAATACCTCTGGTTCTGTTCGGTCTGCACCTATACGTATGTGAGCACGACGGAAGAATCGATCTCCGTCTGTCCCCGGTGTGCCAGCTTCAACAAAAAATGATTGACAGTTTTGCGGTTTGTTCATACAATAGGGTAGGAGGTAGTCTACAATGATCACTGAGATAGGTATCATTGCGGGGGAGATCTGGCATTATCTGGACCAGCACGGGGAAGTCGGGCTTACGGTATTGCTCAAGGGGATAGACAAACCCCGTGATGACGTGTTGATGAGCCTGGGGTGGCTTGCGCGCGAGGGGCACGTGATAGTCCAGAAAACAGAGGGTGATCTCATGATTTCTCTCAGAAAGAACGGATAAACCGATGAAGACGCTGAATAACAGAGGCGTGGCATTGTACTTTGTGTTGGCTATCCTGCTCGTGGTTGTCATCCTTGCGAATATAATTTTAAGTTTTATTACCAGCCAGACGCGTCTTTCTACCCATCAGGTCAAACGCATCCAGGCATATTATGCGGCCCAGGCAGGGGTTAATTACGCCCTTGAGCAACTGCGGATCAATAATCCGGACTGGGTCGTAGACGACCCGGCTGCCGTTCCTCCGACTCCCACTATTCCCGATCAGAGGACCAGGAGGATCTGCGGTCCTGGTTTTGCTTCAGACCCGAGCTGCAATGCCCCTAACTTTACGGAACAGGATTTCCCGCCTTCAGTGCACTATGTGGATGTCTTCCTTAGATATAACACTTCTGAACAAAGAGTGGATCTTAATTCCACGGTTAATTACACCGGCGTTTATTAATCCAGCAAGCATAAAAACCCACCCGTAGCAGCCCTGTGTTCCCTCATTTTTCCATCTTTTTCTCGTCATGTAAATCCAGGTAAGATTTTTATAAAATAGGTAAATCCATGATATATTTTAATGCATTCATTTAGGCTGATTTTGTATACAAAATTTGCCTGTGAGTAAGTTTAAGTAATATCTTTATAAAGGAATATAAACTAGATAAAAATAATTTATAATGAAGTGTTTTATTATTCATTTTTATATAAGAAATAGAAATTTTAGAAAAAATACTTGACAATTTTAAAAGATTATGATTTAATGAAAACTGCAGTGTCGGAACGGAATTCAGGGGAAGATTGTATGACTAGATTTACGTCGAGATTAATGAATATTGATGAGCTTGCAGATTACTTGCGCATCCAGCGCCAGACGATCTATAACTGGTTAAACCAGGGAAAGATCTCCGGCATCAAAGTAGGCGGCGTATGGCGTTTTGACCGCAAGGATGTGGATGATTGGCTCAGAAGCCGCAAACGCGCATCAAAAGTAGGAGCTTAATAATGAAGACGTTAGGCATATATTTTGGGCCGAAGCTGATCCACCTCGTTGAGGCTGACGGCACCAAGCTTTTAAACACCGTGCAGATCCCTCTGCAACGGCTGACCGGCGCCGGCATCGAAGAGAAGGTCCCTGACGAAATAAAGATCGCTGCTGCCTTGAAAGACGAGTTACGCAAAGGCAATATCGAGTCAAAAGACGCGAATATCGTGCTCCTGGGAAGGGACCTCATCATCCGCACGTTTCATATGCCGGTACTGCCCGCGAACGAATTGTTCAATGCCGTGCGGTTCGAGGCCAAGAAGTACATCCCGTTCAAAGTGGATGAGCTGGTTTATGACTATCAGCTTTCCCTGGACAGGGTCAACCGCAAATACCTGGTCCTGTTCATCGGCGTCAAAAAGGACAACCTGGAGAAGTACCAGGCGATCTTTACCCAGTTGGGCGCCAAGATCAACTCGATCGAGTACGCCGGGTTCTCCATGGTCAGGCTGTACCAGGCGGCCAAGGTCAAGGAACGGGGAGTCGCCGCCCTGGTCAACGTCGACCTTGCAGAAGACGATGAAGTCAATTTTATCGTCATGGAGAACAATTTCCCGCTGTTTTCCCGGGATATCATCCTTGCCGGAGAAGTCGCTGTCGAGGGAAGCGGTCTGGTCAAGCCCGACCTCGCCCAAAATCTGGAAAAGCTCAAAGTCGAGCTGCGCATCTCGCTGGATTTCTACCTGCGCAAGTTCCCCACGAAGAACATCTCGGCCATCACCTTTATCGCGCCCGATGAATACCGCGCCGAACTCGAGGCCTTTATCAAGGATCGGGGGATAGCAGCGCGCTTCTTTGACGCAAAGAAGATGATCGACCGGCCGGTCGGTTTCTCGCTGAGCCTCTTGAAGGCATATGCAGCCGCGGTCGCCAAGACCGTCAAGAGCGACATCAAAGTCGATCTTTTGCCCTCCAAGATAAAAGCGAAGATGCAGGATCAGAGTTCGATTGCCGCCCCGGCGATGTTCAGCTCGTCGCTCGTGCTGCGGAATCTGGTCATCGCCGGCCTTATCGTCGCCATTCCGTTCGGGTATTATTTTTACCGCATACAGCCGGTGAAGGCCCAGATCAGGGCTATCAAGGCGCAGCGGGTCAGCATAGCCGCGGCCAGCGGCGACCAATCCTACGACGAACTGATTGCCGTGAATAAGGCTTACGTGGACAAGTACCGGATGTTCGTCGATCTCGTCAACAAGCGGACGTTCGTCACGGGCGACCTTGACGCCATCCCGCGGGTCATCCCCGACGGCGTGTGGCTGCGCGAACTGCAGTTCTCGGGCGGGGAAGGAAAAGTGCTCATGACGATGATCGGCTCGGCGTACCTCGGAAATACCGACGAAGAACGCAACGCCGTCAACCGGTTCGCCGCCAGCCTCAAAGAGAACGGTCAGCTTACCAGGCACTTTCGGCCTGAGGACATCAGTCTTGTCTCCGTGGAAGAGGGCAAGATCGGGAAAGTCAACGTCATTAATTTCAATATCGAATGCAGGAGTAAATAACGTGGACATAGTCGCCGCAGTAAACAAGATAAAGGAAAACGCCCTGCTCCTGGTGATGGTCGGCATTGCGTGTATCATCGCCGTCAACGTGGTCAAGTCGAAAGAGCAGGAGATCAGGATGTTGAAAAGCGAGGCTGAGGTCGAACAGCAGAAGAACACGGTGATCGAGGAGATCGCAGGCAACGAGCAGCGCCTCAAGACCCTGGTCGACTCGGTCAATGCGCGGCTGAGCAAATCCGCCATCGACGCGCTGGGTTCGATCGCCAAAAGCGCCTCGGTGCGGATCGTGACCATCAACAAGCAGGGCGAGCCCGCCCTCGGTCCGGAAGGGACTTACGTCAAGACTTCCTACGACGTGATCCTGGCCGCGGACAGCTACCATAAGATCGGCTCGTTTGTCAGTCTCGTGGAGCAGGCGCCGGATCTTTTTACCGTCGATATGCTGCAGGTGAAAAGCAGCGCCTCGGCAGCGGATGCCGAGCGGGTATCGGCGACGGTGTCTCTGGGCGCCATCACACTCAAAGAGAAGCCATGAACGACTATAAGATTCTGACTACAGGGTTTGCAGTGCTCGTGTCGGTTGTTGCGGCAGGGGCCGGAGCGTATGCGCAGGACGAAGTCGTAGCCGGGCCGGATGTGTCATACGCCGCAGCCGACAGGCGCGATCCGTTCAAGGACTCGCTGCCGATAGACCTGCCGATGACCGTCGAACCGGCGGCCGAAGACGTCAAGCCGCCGGAGATGACGATCCAGGGCATCTTCTGGGGCGGCCAGTTCCCCCAGGCCATCGTCAACGAAAAGATCATCAAAGTCGGCGACACCATCCAGGAGGCAACCGTCGTCGGCATAGATAAAGAAGGCATCACCATCCGCGTTTCGAACAGGGAATTCCGCATGCCGGCGCCGGGCTCGCAGGTCGTTATGCCGGCAATGGCGGGAGGGCCTCAGGGCGGGTACAGCCGGGACGCGCAATCGCAACCGGACGCAGGGAATCCGTAACCGACAAGTAAAGGACAGAAGGAGGGTTATAATGAACCGTCACCATACGAAAGCCATAAGCGTTCTGACAGCGGTGTTCTTATCTCTCGTCATCCCCCGGGTCCAGGCAGAGACCGGCTTCTCGTCGATCCTGGAATCCGACAGGACCATCTCCATGGACCTGCAGGAGGCGAACCTCAAAGATGTCCTCAAGATTTTTTCCATACAGTCGGGTTTGAACTTCATCGCCTCGGAAGCCGTCAAGGACCGCAAGGTCACGCTCTATCTCGATAATGTCCCGATGAAAGACGCGATGGTCAGGCTTTTTAAGGCGAACAAGCTCATCTATGAGTTCGACGAGGAAGCGAACATCTTCACGGTCAGCTACGCGGACGATATCTCCGAGCCGGACATGATCACCCGGATCTACCAGCTCAAGCACCGCAGCGTGTCAAGCGCCAACCTGGAAAAAGAGCGGCAGAACCTGTTCACCGGTTCCGCGGTCACGTCAGGGCAGTTTTCCGCCGCTGCCACGGGCGCCGCCACCGCCCAGGCATCCGTTGCCGGGACCAATATCCTGGACGCGGTCAAGCAGCTCTTGAGCAAGAACGGCAAGGTCAGCGAAGACAATAAGACCAACGCCATCATCGTCACGGACGTGCCCAGCCGTTTTCCGATAATCGAAGAGGTGATCGCGCGGCTCGACGTCCCGCAGCCGCAGGTCATGCTGGAAGTGGAGATGCTCGACGTCAGCAAGAATGCGCTGGACAACTTGGGATTCAGGCTCGGAGACGTCACTGATACGACGACCAACGCCGCCAGCCCGATGACCATGATACTGGGACACAACAAGGGCTTTTTCATGGGAGACGTGGCGCTGCGGGGCGCCAGCTTGTACACGACCGACGTCAAAGGCAACGTGGTCTTCGGCAACACGTATTCCATGATGCTGAATTACCTGATGCAGCAGAAAGACACGAAATTCCTGGCGCGGCCCCGCATCCTCACCCTGAACAACGAGACCGCCGAGATCGGCATCACCAAAGACGAGATCGTCAGCAAGAAGGTGACCATCGAAGTCTCCGGCACGGACACGGCAGGGGGGACCACGACTTCGACCGAGTACGAGCGCGCGACGTCGCTGACGCTCACGCCCGAAGGCATCGGGATCTTTTTGCGCGTCACCCCGCAGATCAACGTCGAAAGCGGGGAGATAACGCTGGTGGTAAACCCCAAGACAAGTTCCACCTCGCAGGTCACGGAGATCACCGAAGAGCTCGTGCGCGATCCCGAGGTGCGCAGCACCAAATCCATCATCAAAGTCAAGGACGGGGAAACCGTGGTCCTCGGCGGCCTGATCCATCAGGACAAGGAAGTGACGCGCCAGAAGGTGCCCATCCTGGGCGATATCCCGGTTGTGGGCGCCCTGTTCAGGCACAAGCAGACCACGAAGAACATAGACCGGGAACTGCTCGTCTTCATCACCCCGCATATCGTCAAAGATCCCGGCGTTTCCTACAGCCAGGCAGGAAAGGCTGTCCCGAGCCAGTACCCC
>JAQTMD010000054.1 GCA_028714595.1 Candidatus Omnitrophota bacterium | reverse complement strand
TGGGGATCGCCGGGCTTGTGGCTCAGGGCAATAAGCCGATCGTGGTGGTCGACATTCAAAAAGACAGCCGTTATCTCAACCGGGACATCGCCAAAAAAGAAGGCCTGGCATCGCTGGCAAGCGTTCCGCTTGCGGTCGAGGGAAGAGTGATCGGGGTCCTGAACTGTTATACTTCAAAGAAACACGAATTTTCCAAGACCGAGCTGGACATTCTGACCGCGCTCGCCAACCAGGCTGCGCTGGCCATCGAGAATGCCGAACTTGCTTTGCGTGCCCGCAGCGCCGAAGAGGCGCTGATGACGCGGAAGCTGGTGGAGCGGGCAAAAGAGATACTCTCGCAGGATGCGAATATCCTGCCGTCTGAGGCGTATCGCCTGATCCAGAAGCAGAGCATGGATTCCCGCAAGTCCATGCGCGATATCGCCGAGGCCATTATCCTGGCGCATGACCTCAAAGGGAAAAAATAGAGGACAGCAGGATCCTTGTGTACCAAGCAACCGTCGGACGGTTGCTTTTTTTGTCGGCGTACGCATGGAACGGATCCTGGTGAGCCTGGTGTTTGCGTGCCTGCCCGGGACAGCCCCGCTGTATGCGGGAGTGCCTGACGAGGCACGGGAGCAGGGATTCAGCATCGGGACCGAGGTCTACCGGTTCACGTACGAAGAGCCTTCAGTCATGCAGGAGTCAGGGGCGATGGTCGGCCTGACCGGGTCGTATTCGTTCTTCCGGGAGAACTGCCTTCTGCGGGCCGAGGCGCGGGCAGCTTCGGGCGAGGTCGATTATACAAGCATCGGCACCGGCTCGATCAGCGGCATCGATGACTATGCGTTTGAGCTGCGCGCTCTGGCAGGGTATGATATCATCGACCGGGCATTCGGTGCCGGGATAAAAGACTCTTCCTGTATCGCATACACCGGCCTCGGTTACCGGTATCTGGAGGATGATTCCGGAGGCAGGGCCTCCACTACCGGCCACTATGGTTACCGCAGGGAGTCCAATTATTTCTACAGTCCCGCGCCGGGATGTGTGCTTTGAACCTTTTGTACGCTACTGGGACATCCAGTGTTCAAAGAGCCAGAACATTTATTACGGCGGCAGTGTCTGGGGTTACGGTTATGAGCCGGACAACCGCACCACGGAGATCGGCGCCCGCTTCGCGTTGAGTTTTTAGTTTAGTTTAGGGACGGTTCTCGACCACGGTTAAACCTGTCCCCTTAGTCAGGAGGGGGACACTTCTAACCGTGCCTCAGAACCGTCCCTACGTACGAAGGAAGTATTTGGCGAGGGTGGTTTCAGGGATCTCGACGACCGTCGGCCGGCTGTGGGGGCAGGTAAAAGGGTCGGCGCACCCAAGCAGCGCCTGACGCTGGAATTCAGCCTGTTCCTTGTTCATGGCAAATCCCGCCATCACCGACGAACGGCAGGCCCGCCTGGCAAGCGTCTCAATATCGCACTTTGCGATCGATCCTCCGGATAACAGGTTACGCACCGCGGCTTCGGGCCGGCTGACCAGCTGCGGGTGCGAATGCACGGCAAGCGTTTCCTTATCGAATAAACTGCTTCTAAAACCCGCAGCTTCCAGATTGTCCTTTGATTCTTCCCACAACAACAGTTCCTGCCGCGTGAGCTTCATGGTAAGCGGCGTCAGCAGTTCCTGGATCTCGACCGTGCCTTTCTCCAACTGAAGCTTCAACCGCTCGAACGCGATGCGTTCCTGGGCTGCATGCTGGTCCACGACCAGCAGCGAGTCATCGGTCTCGAATAGAAGGTATGTACGCAGCAGATTCCCCAGGTAGCGCGCCTGCCGCAGTTTTTCTTTCAGGCCGGAAATCTTGCCTTCGGCAATATCCGTTTTGTACAGCGCGATACTCTGTTCCAGGGCAAACTGGTATTCTCCTGCGCCGGGGGCGGAAACCGGAACGCTGAATCCTTCGCGGCTTTGTTCGATGCGCCCGGGTGCGGGAAAGACCGGCGCCTGGCGGGCCTTGCTCCTGGTCATCAAAAGCGATTCGCAGAACGGCCGCAGCAATTGAATCAGTCTCTGTTCGTCCCGCAGTTTTACCTGGCGCTTGGTGGGATGCACGTTGACGTCGATCTCTGCCGCCGGCATGGTGATAAAACAGGCAAAACACGGGTAGACGCCCGGCGCCAGGAGCAGACGGTAGACCTCGTTTATATGGAAGCCGATCTTTTTCTCTTCGACTGGCCGGTTGTTTATGAAAACGAACTGCATGTCTTTTCGCGTCCGCTGGATGTTGATGTCGCCGAGCACGAGCGTGATCGTGACATCGTCCCGGGGGAAGGCGCGCTTTTCTTCGATGAGATGTTTCTTATCAAGGTGCAAGCACCGGCTTACCCGTTCCAGCAGGTCCTGCGCGGGCGCGAGCTCGAGCAGTCTTTTATCTTCATGCTGCAGCAGGAATCCGGCTTCCGGGTACAGGATGCAGTAGGGGATGACCGTATCCAGGATAGCTTTAAGCTCCGGGGTATTGGATTTGAGGAATTTTTTCCGGGCGGGGGTATTAAAGAAGAGTTCCTGGACCGTGATGTCAGTGCCGTCGGGCATGGAGACCGGCGTAATCCCGAGTTTTTTCTCCCCGCGCACATGGAGTTCCCACCCTTCCTGCTGCTTGCCGGTCTTTGAGCGCAACAGGACGTCGGAGACCGCGGCAATGCTGTAGAGCGCCTCTCCTCTGAACCCGAGGGAGTTAATGCAATAGAGGTCGTCGAGCTTCTGGATCTTGCTGGTGGCGTGGCGGCTGAAGGTCTTTTCCATATCCGGCCTGGCTATGCCCGAACCGTTGTCTTTGACGCGGACGAGCGTCTTGCCGGCGTTCTTGAGGGATATCTCAAGCGAGCTCGCCCGGGCGTCAAGCGAATTCTCGAGCAGCTCTTTGACCACCGACGCGGGCCGTTCGATGACCTCGCCGGCGGCGATCTTGGCGACGATTTCAGGAGGCAGGATGCGTACGCTATTCATAATCCCGGATCTTCTTTCTCAAGCCCTGGAGGATGTTCAATGCCTGCAGCGGAGTAAGGTTGTCGACGTCAACGTCCTGCAATTCTTTCTTGATCTCTTCCGCCAGCGCGTCTGTGCCCGTACCGAATAAGGAGAGCTGTCTCTGCGCGCCCGTGCGGTTGCGGATCTTTTCCTGCAAATCGTCCCCGGTCTCGAGCCTCGCCAGGATCTTCCGGGCGCGCACGACCACGTCTGTGGGGATGCCGGCGAGTTTGGCGACATAGATGCCGTAGCTGTCGTCGGTGCCGCCGGGCGAGATCTTGTGCAGGAAGACGACCTGGTCGTTCCATTCCTTGACGGAGACATTGTAGTTTTTCACGCCGGGGAATTCTTCGGCCAGCGCAGTCAGCTCGTGGAAGTGCGTGGCAAACAGCGTGCGCACCTTTGCCTGCGCAAGGAATTCCGCGATAGACCAGGCAAGGCTCAGGCCGTCAAAGGTGGAGGTGCCGCGGCCGACCTCATCGAGGATGACCAGGCTTCGCTGCGAGAGGTTGTTGAGTATGCCTGCCGCCTCGGACATCTCGACCATAAAGGTGCTCATGCCCCGGGTTATCTCGTCGTGGGCGCCGATGCGGGTGAATATCTTATCCACGATCCCGATCGAGGCCTCGGCAGCCGGGATGAAACTGCCCATCTGCGCCAGGATCACCAAAAGCGCGGTCTGGCGGATATAGGTTGATTTTCCCGCCATGTTCGGGCCGGTGAGCACGACGAGGTGGTTGTCAGAGCAGTCCAAGAGCGTGTCATTGGAGATGAACGGCTCAATGACCGCTTTCTCCACCACCGGGTGCCTGCCGTCTTTAATGCATATCTCATAATCCTGGGTGATGCGCGGGGCGCTGTAGCCCGGTTCTGCGGCCGTGATGCTTAAGGAATACAGGCAGTCGAGCCTGGCGATGTCCGCAGCAAACGTATGCAATCCGGCGGAATTATCGAGGATGACGCCGAAGATCTGCCGGATGAGCTCGTTTTCGAGTTTGAGAATCTTTTCCTCGGCGGTGAGCATTTTCTCCTCGAATTCTTTAAGAGCCTGGGTGATGAAACGCTCGGCATTCGTGAGAGTCTGTTTGCGGATGTAATCGGCGGGCGCGCGCTCGAGGTTGGCGTTTGAGACCTCGATGTAATAGCCGAAGACGGTGTTAAAGCCGATCTTCAGGGAATTGATGCCGGTGCGCCGTATCTCGGCGGCCTGAAGGTTTTTAAGCCAGGCATTGCCGTTCGCCTGTATCTCGCGCAACTCGTCGAGCTCTGCCGAGAATCCGCGATTGATGATCTTTCCTTCGGGGTGGGAGAGCGGGATATCCGGGTTGACCGCGCTGTCCAGGTACTCCCGCAGCGAAGGCAGGTCGGCTATCGAGAAGAGCTCACTGCGTTCGCGAAAGCCGGCCAGGGAACGGGCGATCTCCGGCGCAAGGTCCAACGCCGAGCGCAAGCTCGCCAGGTCCCGCGCCGTCGCCGTTGCGCAGCTTATCCGGGAAACGCTTTTTTCGATATCGGGTATGCCGCGCAGAAGCTGCCCCAGGGATTGCTGGACAGCAGAGTTCTCTTTGAGCATGGTCACTGCCTGCTGGCGTTTGAGTATATGCGCGGGGTTCTTCAGCGGGTGATACAGCCAGTCGCGCAATGCCCGTTTGCCTAAAGCAGTCCGGGTATGGTCGATGGTTTTAGAGAGCAGCTCAAGCTCCAGGCCAAAGCAGGCAGCAGGAGAGATAAAGACAAAGTCAGAGTCCGCGTAAAGCGAAAGCCGGTCGATGTGGCGCAGGGGCTGCTTGTGCATGGACTTCAGGTATTCAAGCAGCGCTCCGCTTGCAGAGGTCCCGGCAGCGAGATCGCTTATGCCAAAGCCGTCAAGGGATGCGGTGTGAAAATGCCCGCAGAGCGTCTTGCGGCAGATATCGCTGTTAAAGGCCCAGTCCTCAAAAGGCGAAAGGACCACGCTGCGCGACCGAAGGGGAGGGTGAGCCAAAAGCTCCCGCACCTTTTCCTCTTCGCCTGCCGGGTACACCAGCTCATAGACGAAGTTTTTGGCGAGAAGCTCCACTGCCTGTGCCATGCCGTCGAATTCGCATGTCCTGATGGCGCCGCTTGCCGTATCCGTAAAGGCGATGCCGATCTTTTTGTCTTTCCAGGCAAGGCAGGCGATGCTGCGTGCTTCAGGGCTGGATTCATCGATAAAAGTGCCTGAGGTGACCACGCGCACCACGTCCCGCCCGACAATCCCTTTGGCAAGCGCCGGATCCTCAACCTGCTCGCAGATAGCGACTTTTAAGCCTGCTTTGATGAGCTTTGCCACGTACGTGTCTGCGGCGTGGAAGGGAATGCCGCACATCGGCGCCTTGCCGGCTTTTCCGGCGTCGCGGGAGGTCAGGACCACGTCCAGGATGCCGCAGGCCCTGCGGGCGTCGTCATAGAACATCTCGTAAAAGTCTCCCAGACGGAAGAAAAGGATGCTGTCAGGGTGCCGGGCCTTGATCTGCTGGTACTGGGCAAGCATAGGGGTGATGTTTTCCATAAAGGTAATCATAGCACAAAAGCCTTCCTTGCTCAACCTAAAATCAGGGACGGTTCTCAACCCCGGTTAGACCTGTCCCTCCTGGCTTGCCGGAGGGACACCTTTAACCGCGACTCAGAACCGTCCCTAATCATTCTTGACAAAGCGTTCATTTGTCCTATAATAATACTGTTGGTCCTTACCCAACAAACCTACCGAGACAAATCAAAAAAGGGAGTTGTACCGTACCATAAACTTTTAACAGAGGGGTGAATAATGGATAACGTATTCAACCGCAAGAAGTTTTTTCCCTGCGTAATCATCGTCCTGATCGCGGCATTTATGTGCGGCTGCGCTACGACCGACCGGCAGGCAAAGACAAAGGCAGAGCTCGAAGCCATGCAGAAGGATTTCGAGTGGTGGCCGACCGATGCCAAGCCCGCGCCCGTAAAAGACGAAGCGCGCGGCGGCTACTGGTGGTGGCCGACGCAGCCCGGACAGGCCGCGCCGTGGGGCAACCGCGGGTTCGTCTACGTGTACAAGATCATCTACGATTACCGCGCCGATGAACTGCCGCCGGCCCAGGCAAAAGAGATGCGGCCGTCGCTGTTGATCCGCAAGATCATGAAGAACGTCAAGGTCTATTTTGAGTACGACAAGGCTGCGTTGCGCGAGGCCGACATGTCCGTGCTTGCCGATGCGGTCGGTCTGCTGAACAGAAATCCCGAAACGACCATCCTCATCACCGGCAACTGCGACGTGCGCGGCCCGGAAAGATACAACGAGAAACTGGGAAGGCGCAGGGCGGATGCGGTCAAGAAGTACATGCTGGACCAGGGGATCTCCGAAGACCGGATCAAGATCGTCAGCCGCGGGAAACTCGACGCGGTGGCGCCGGTCAGCGATCTGAAAGGCATGGCAAAGGACCGCAATGCCCAGTTCATGGTCGCCCAGGTCGAGGAGATCATGATCCCGGCACCGGAAAAGGGACAGGAACCGCAGATGGTGATCCCGCCGGAGGCGCAAAAGCTGGAAGAAGGCAAGTACCTTCAGGAAGAGCAGGAAGAAGTGTCCGGAGAGATCAAGGTTTCGACCAGGGAATACACGGTCCGAAAGGGCGATACGCTTTCCGGCATCGCCCAGCGGGAAATGGGCGGCGCCCACCGCTGGAAATACCTTTACGAATTGAACAAGGACAGGATCAAGAACCCGAACCGTTTGCGCGTGGGTCAGACGATCATCATTCCTGTCGAATAGAAGGAAGCGGGGACGTGTGGCGGTGGCGAGCGAAATCAAACTTTCCAGCCTTTTAAAAGAGAAATACATCACGCTTGCTCTTGAGGAGAAGACGAAAAACAAAGTCATCGTCGAGATGGTGGACCTCATCTCCCAATCGGGGAAGGTCAAGGACAGGCGTGCCTTTGCCAATGCGATCCTGAAGCGCGAAAAGCTGGGCTCGACGGGAATCGGCAACGGAGTCGCGATCCCCCATGCAAAATCCCCGAAGGTGGCGGGGTTTGTCATCGGTTTTGGACGGCACTCCGCGGGGATAGACTTTGGAGCGCTTGACGGAGAAAAGACGCACCTGTTTTTTATCCTGGCTTCCCCCGAGAGCGACGTCGGGGCTCACCTGAAGATCCTGGCCGATATCTCGCGCCTGGTGAAGGACAAGTTCATCGTCGACCGCCTGAAGGCCGCAAAAGACAAGAAAGAGATCCTGAAACTCATCGCAAACGCCGAAATCTAGTGCAGGTATCTGTCAGGACACGGATCAATGGAATGAGAAGGCTGCTGTCTTCGTTGGCCGTCGTTTGCGTGCTCGGGATGTCCGTGTCGTTCGCCCAAGATAGCCCCCCTGCAAAACCCGCAGTCGAATTCTTCGTTTCTGCGTCCTGCCACCTATGCCACGAGGTCCGTACCGGAGTCATCCAGCCGCTTCAGGAAAAATACGCGGGGCGGGTCGATTTTATCTTCCGTGACATAAGCGATACTGAGAACTTAACACTGCTTTTGGCGCTCAAGGAGCAGTTCGGCCTGCCCGAGGATGCCACCGTGCCGATCGTGTCTCTCGGCTCGACAGTGCTGGTCGGTAAGGCAAAAATCGGCGAATCGCTCCCCGGGCTTATCGAGGTTGAACTGGGGCGGGCAAAGGGCTTTGCGTTAAAACCGCGGGAAGGGGCCGACCCGGTCAGGCATTTTTTTACCTTTACGCCTCTGGCGATCTTGGCCGCCGGCCTGATCGACGGGATCAACCCGTGCGCGTTCACGGTCATCGTGTTTTTCATGTCGTTCCTGGCGCTGCAGGGTTTCGGCAGGAGGCAGCTCCTGGTAATAGGGCTTGCCTTCATAGTCTCGGTTTTTCTGACGTACGTCATGCTGGGCCTGGGGATTTTCGGCTTCCTGTATGCCGCAAGCGGCTTCTGGGTCGTACGCAAGCTGGCAACGGTGGGCGTGGGAATAGTCAGTATGGCGCTGGGCGTTTTTGCCGTATACGACATCATTCTGTATGCGCGTACCAAAGACACTCGAGGCATGAGCCTGCAGCTTCCTCCGGCAGTCAAGGCCCGGATCCAGAAGGTCATCGCGCGCCGGCACCGCAAAACAGGCAGCCCCGCACCCGGTGCGGGGTCTGGTGTGGGCAGCCTGGTTGCTACCGCCTTTGTCACGGGATTCCTGGTATCGCTCCTGGAGGCGGTCTGCACCGGGCAGATGTATCTGCCGACGATCAGTTTTGTCCTCAAGACCACTGCGGTCAAGGCGCGAGCCCTGGCGTACCTCCTGTTGTATAACGCGATGTTCGTCGTGCCGCTGTTTATCATATTCCTGTGCGCGCTTTTGGGAGCGACCTCCGGGGATTTTGCGCGGTTCATGAAGAAACATATGTTGACGGTCAAAGTCCTGATGGCGTTCTTGTTCTTCGGCCTGGGCGCCTTTCTTATCTGGAGGGGATGATGCAAAGAGCATGCGCAATCATAGTTGTGTGCTTCGTTGCCTGCGCGGGATGTGCGTCCGGACCCCGCAGGGGGCCTGTCCCTGCCGCGGCCGTAACAGGCCGGCAGATCGATGCCTTTACCTGGGATTTCGGGATCATTCCGAAGGATACGGTCGTCGGGCACATGTTCCGGCTGGACAACGGAACCGCCCGGACACTCACCATTAAGAACGTCACCACGTCCTGCGGCTGCACGGCGTCCAAGGCCAAAAACAATCGGCTCGCCCCCGGCGAGAGTACCGCGATCGAGGTCACGTTCAACAGTAAAGGCTATAAGCAGGAAACGACCCAGTTCGTCTATGTCACTACGGACGATCCAGAAAACCCGTTGATAAAATTCACGATCAAGGCTTTTGTAGAATGAAAAACAGCTCCTCGCGCAGATGCCGCCCGGAGTAGATTTTTTCCTTCTATAGTTCATGTTGGAGAAAAAATTGAGGAGGTTATTCCCATGATGTTTTTGCATATGCGCCTGATGATGCTGATCGGACTGCTGTTTGCGGCGATCTTTGCCGTCATCGCCATGAGCGGCAGCTATTTCGGCGCGGGTAATCTGGCATATTACTTTGTCCTGGCGATGT
>JAQTMD010000053.1 GCA_028714595.1 Candidatus Omnitrophota bacterium | reverse complement strand
TTGTCAGAGACCCCCAGTATTGCCAGGGCGTAGAGCGCGGCGTTCTTTGCGCCGGCAGAACCGATGGCCATGCAGCCCACCGGGATACCCGCGGGCATCTGCACCGTCGAAAGCAGGGAATCCATGCCTTTCAGGCTTCTTGTCTCGATGGGAATGCCGATGACCGGCAGCGTGGTGTGCGCGGCAACGACACCTGCCAGCGCTGCGGCACCTCCCGCAGCCGCGATAAAGACTTTTGCCCCGGACCTCGTACGCCCTTCGACGAACGCCGCCAGTTCCTTGGGGGTGCGGTGCGCCGACAGGACCTTGACCTCGAAATCCGACTTGAAATCCTTGAGAATATCTATTCCGCCTTTGACCGTTTCCAGGTCCGACCGGCTGCCCATGATGACGACGATCCTGCTCATGTCCGCTCCTTGTCCTTTATCGCTTTTGCCCCGATGTCCCGGCGATAGTGCATGCCGTCAAAATGTATTTTTCCCACTGCCTCGTACGCCTTGCCTACGGAGTCCTTGATTGCCCTTCCCAGGCCCGTCACCCCCAGGACGCGTCCCCCGTTCGTCAGATACTTGTCTTGCGCTTTTACCGTGCCGGCGTGGAACACCACCGTGTCTTTTATCTTCGCCGCTTCTTCCAGACCGGTGATGATCAAACCTTTGTCGTACTCGCCCGGATATCCGCCTGCCGCGCACACCACGCAGGCGCAGGCGCGATTGTCCCAGCGTATTCCCCCTGCCCGTATTACTTTGCTCAGCGTCTGATTACTGGCGGCGAGCATGACTTCCAGGAGATCTGATTTCATGCGCGGGAGAATTGCCTGCGTCTCGGGATCGCCGAAGCGCACATTGAACTCAAGCGTCTTGGGCCCGTCTTTGGTGATCATGATGCCGGCGTAGAGCACCCCTTTATAGGTAATGCCTTCCTTGAGCAGCCCGTCGATGGTCCGGTAGATCACTTTTTCTAAAATTTCCTGGAATAATCCGCGGGTCACTACCGGCGCCGGAGAATACGCTCCCATGCCCCCGGTATTCGGGCCTTTGTCGTTGTCGAACACGCGCTTGTGATCCTGGCTCGAAACAAGCGGTATGACCTCTTTGGAATCCGTGAACACCAGGATCGAGGCCTCCTGGCCCTGCAGGCATTCCTCGACGATCACCCGGCTGCCCGCCTCTCCGAAAGCCCTGTTTTCCATCATCGAAACCACGGCCTCGCGCGCTTCATCGACCGTCTGTGCGACGACCACGCCCTTGCCCGCAGCCAGGCCGTCGGCTTTAACGACGCAGGGCGCGCCGATCTTCTCGATATATTGTTTGGCGGGCCCTGCAGAATCAAAGACTTCAAAAGCGGCGGTGGGCACATTGTACTTGTGCATGAGGGCCTTGGAAAAGACCTTGCTCGCTTCCATCTGCGCGGCCTTCTTATTCGGACCGAACACGTTCAACCCCTGCTTGCCGAATTCATCGACGATCCCGGCCGAAAGCGGGGCTTCAGGGCCGACGATTGTAAACGAGACCCTTTCCTTCCTGGCAAATTCCACGAGACCGGCAATGTCGTCTGCCTTGATGGGGATGCACTCGGCAAGCTGGGAGATGCCGCCGTTGCCCGGCGCGCAAAAGATCTTCGTCGCCAGATTTGACTGCGCGAGCTTCCACACCAGCGCATGCTCTCTTCCGCCCGAACCTATTACCAGTACTTGCATTTATACACTCAACTTCTTGAACTCCGGTTTTACACCCAAGGCTTCAACCCATTCTTGTATATATTTCTTATCGATATCTTCTTGATTCATCTTCCATATGCTTTCGCAATCCGCAATCTGTCTTTCCGAGCCTCCCTCCGATTTGCTCCATAGAAGCTTCGAGATTATGAGATCTTCAGGACTTATCACATAGATATCCCTGCCCTGAAAGTTCATTTTGACTCTGCGGGAGAATTTTTCCATTTCATACGTATTGCCTTCATCTAACGGGATAATATCAACCTTGAACATAGTTGAGTTCGGTATGATATTGAACATGGTTCTCTTCTGCAGCGCCTTCTTTGCCTCTTGAACCTCCACGTAAGCTTCTTTCTCAATCGCTTTCAAAAAGCCATCCGCTTGCCCGGCGTGCATCTGGATCACCATGTCTATATCCATCGTGGTCCTGATCCGGCCCCAGAAACCAACTGCCGCTCCCCCCGTGATCATATAAGGGATATCCCTAGATTGCAATGCGCAGCATATCCAATCTAGTGTTTCAAGGAATAGACTTTTAACATCCTTTTTCTCAGGCATTTTTCCAGTTCAGCGTCGTTTATCCCGGGATTCTTATACCGTATCCCGGCTTCCATCGCTTTTATCTGGTCGCCTATGAGGTCGACCATAAAACAAAACCGCTCCGCGGGGCGCTTTTGTTTCAGCAAATCCAATTGCCGCAGTTCCGAAGCCGACAAATGCATTATTTTTGAAGGCTGACCTTTCATCTCTGCTCAAAATTTTGCGGTGCCCGTATTTCGCGGGTCCTGTCTTGCGGGGTCATGTTTGTTGCTCCTTTCTGGTTGTTGGTTCTTCCAAACTAATTATACCAAAAAGGCTAACATGATCCCGTTTTACTTCCTAAAGTGTCAACACATCTCCGAGCGAGTTCACACTTACGAACTGTAACAATCTTCAACCTGCTGCTCAGGGATTAGAACCGACTCCGATATTTAATTACTTAGTTATTAAAAAATCTATTAAATAATCAATAAATTGCATTATGCTAACTGCCACAACTGAAACTTGTCCTACAGTTGGCGGGGATAGACGCTTACTTATTCTAACCCCAACAGCATCATCTGCAAATACGTACCTTCTCCCAAAAAAATATTATCCCTTTTATCAAAACGCACCTTCTTTTGCGCAAGTGCTTTCAAAACCTTGGGCAAATCTTTAAATTCTTCTCGAACTCCTAGAATATCGGGATAATAAAAACACTCATCGCGCATAGATTTTAAAATATCTTTGGTTAAACTGCCATCTTGAAATGGAGCTAAAGCATCTTCGATCTTTTTATATACAGCCTGGGTTTCGGTATCCATGCTTTTTAGTAAACATTGAATCTCTGAACTTTCTTGGCAGCTTTTTATAACTTTAGCAATTTCTCGAAGGTGAAAAAAGGATAATCTGAAGAAATAATCAGATTCTTCGGCATTATCATATTGCTTAATGAGTGTTGAAAGCAAAACCAAATATTAGCAGCCATAGAAAGAGCAACAAGCCAACGCAATTCGCAATCAGAAAGTTTATCAAGAATATTTCCTAAATCGTGATATTTGTAAATGTTTTCTGCCATTGAAGTATCTAGGCGGTTTTTACGGATGGCGGCTGCGGAAACGCCGTGGGTTTGAAAGCGTGCATGAGAAATTTTTGGCAGGAGTGCGCAAGGATTTACGGCGAGGGAGTGCAGGAACTGACGCGCAGGGACCATTACTCTAAGAATTCCTGCAACGGACGAGCCGTAAACCGCAGCGCACGGCAAAAATTTTCAGCACGCGAGCAACCCCGAGGCGTTTACGTGCAACGACCCGCAAAAACTGCTATATTATCTCAACGAGCTTGTTGCCTGTGGTGACTTTTCCGATAATCCAGGACTTAAGCTTCAAATCCGCTAATTCTTTAAGGATCACCTGCGCGCTCGCAGGCTCGACAAGGAGCACCATGCCGATACCCATGTTAAAGGTGTGGTGCATCTCTTTGAATTCGATGCCGCCTTTGTTCTGGATGAGCTTGAAGATCGGCGGCACGGGCCAACTTCCTTTTTCGATGCGCACGCCGGCCGTGTCCGGAAGGATGCGCGCGATCTTGTCGTAGAATGCCCCGCCGGTGATATGCGATATGCCGTGGATAGACCGGCTGAATTTCTTCAAGAGCTCAAGCACCGGCTTGACATAAATGCGCGTGGGCCTGAGCAGCTCCCTGCTCATGCGTTTCTGTTCTGTCACCGAAAGCACCCTGCGCACGAGCGAATAACCGTTGGAGTGGATGCCGTTCGATTCCAGGCCGACGACGACATCGCCGGGCCTGATGGCTGAACCGTCGATGATCTTGTCCTTCTCCACCACGCCCACGCAAAAACCCGCCAGGTCATAATCGCCTTCCCTGTACATGCCCGGCATCTGGGCGGTCTCCCCGCCGATAAGCGCGCAGCCCGCCTGCAGGCAGCCGTCGTTCAGGCCCTTGATCACGTCCAGGAGTATCCCCTCTTTAAGCTTGCTGTAGGCGATGTAATCCAGGAAGAACAGGGTCTGTGCGCCGATGCAGAGGATGTCGTTCACGTTCATGGCCACGGCATCGATGCCCACGGTATCGTGCTTGCCGGCCAGGACCGCGATCTTCAGTTTCGTTCCCACACCGTCGGAAGAAGAAACCAGTATCGGGTTCCTGTAGCCTTGAGGAAAATCGAACATGCAGCCGAAACCGCCGATGCCTTTGAGTACCTCGCGGCTTTGCGATTTTTTTACCAGTCCCTTGATCTTCCCTTTGAACGCCGTTGCTGCGGCGATGTCCACGCCGGATTGCTTGTAGGTCAGTTTTTTCACGGCTGTCTCCCGCTCCAGCAGTACAGGCACAGTTTCTCCTTCGGCAGCCCGATCGCGGCGACCAGATCGTCCATTTTCTGGTATTGCAACGAGGTCACGCCGAGGTCGCGCCTGATCCATTCCACCATCCTGGCATATTTCTTCGAGCTTTCGTCCATGTACGCGCTGACATCCTTGATGTCTTTGCCTTCCAGAGCCCGTATGGCCTTGCGGGCAGCGAGCTCGTGGATGCTGCGGGTGGAAAAATTGAACCTGCACGGGAACATGAGCGGCGGGCAGGCGATGCGCAAATGGATCTCCTTTACCCCGCATTCCTTAAGCTTGCCGATGGTGAAATTCTTGAACTGCGTGCCGCGCACGATGGAATCATCGCAAATGACCACGCGCTTGCCCTTAATGATCTCTCTCACGGGGATGAGTTTCATCTTGGCGACCAGGTCGCGGATCTCCTGCGACGGGGGAGTATAGCTGCGGCCGTAGCCGGGGGTATACTTGATCAGCACCCTGCGGTACGGCACGCCCGATTCCATGGCGTAACCGAGGGCATGCGCGATCCCCGAGTCGGGGATGCCGGTGACGATGTCGGCAATGACATTGTCCCGGCGCGCCAGGGCCCTGCCTGAATTTTCGCGTACGATCTCCACGTTGATCCCCTCGTACGTTGATGCGGGGAAACCCGTGTAGATCCAGAGGAACGAACAGGTCTGGTTGATGCCGTCGCCCTTGTCCTTTACGATGACCCTTGAACGGGTGATCAGGTCTATCTCCCCGGGGCGCAGGTACTTGGTGACCCGGTACCCCAGATTATAGAACGCCGCGGTCTCGGTGGTCACTGCCCGGTCGCCGTCACGCTCTCCCAGGATAAGCGGGAAATAGCCGTACCGGTCCCGCGCAGCGTATATCCCCTCCTTCGTCACCAGCAAAAGCGAACAGGACCCGGAGATAAGCTTGAACATCTTTTTGATCCCGTCGGGGATGCTGCTGCCGCGGATGATCAGCTTGGCCGCCAGCTCGCTCAAGTTCACGTTGCCGTCGGCGACTTCACCGAAGGACTGGCCTTCTCTATATAACATCTCGGTCAGCGCCTTGGTATTGTCGATGAACCCGTTGGTAACGATGGCAAACGGCCCGAATTTCGACTTTACGTAGATGGGCTGTTCGTCTTTGGCGCTGATCACGCCGATGCCGTGCGTGCCGCACATGTTCTTGTATTCGCAATAGAACTTCGATTTGAACTGCGAGTCGCTTATATCGTGTATCTTGCGCACCAGTCCTTCGCCCCAGATCGCAAGACCCGCGAATTGCGTGCCCAGGTGCGAATGATAATCCGTTCCGTAGAACAGATCGGTGCTGCAGTCTTCCTTGGACACCGCACCGAATATCCCGCTCATCGTTAAGCTCCTTTACGAGGTTATATCGCAGGTATCAAAAAGCTATTTTTTTCCCCGCGGGCAGGTGTTGGCCGCAAGCCTCCTGCCCCGGTAAAAGTCTTTGATGATCCTGACCACTTCCTGCGGCTTATCCACGACCTTAAAGAGCTTGAAGTCCTCTTCGGAGATGCAGCCGCTTGCCAGGACCTTTTCCTTGAACCAATCGGTCATGCCCTGCCAGTATTCCCTGCCGACCAGCACTACGGGGAATTTGGGGATCCGCAGCGTGGAGATAAGATTAATGGCTTCGGTGAACTCATCGAGGGTACCGTAGCCTCCGGGCATGATCACGAAGGCCTTGGCGTATTTGACGAACATGACTTTGCGGATGAAAAAATAGTGGAAGTCCAGCAGCGTGTCCACATAGGGATTGGGTTGCTGCTGTAACGGCAGCTGGATATTCAGACCGATAGAATAACCTTTGGCGCGCCGGGCGCCCTTGTTCGCCGCTTCCATGATGCTCGGGCCGCTTCCGGTTATGATGGTGTAGCCCTCTTTTGCCAGAAGATACGCGACTTCCTCGGCCAGCTTGTAATACTTGTGCGTCGGCTTAAGCCTGCTCGACCCGAACACGGAGACCGCTTTGCCTATGCAGGAAAGGACTTCAAAGCCTTCGACGAATTCCGACATGATCCTGAATATTCGCCAGGGGTCTTCGGTATCGAATTCGTGCTTGTCCAAAAGAGGATTTTTCAGCCTTCTCATAACCGCTCCTTGATTTTTCTGCGCGCACCTGACCTTATAGTTTGCGCTCTATTGCCCGGCTCCAGGCATCGTAGAGTTCGCTGACCCCTACGTTGACGATCGTGTTGATGACGAGCGCGCCGCCTTTTATCTCGCCGATGACGCACGCAGGGGCCTTGTTTTTCCTGGCTATCTGCATGATCTTCTTGACGTTCGCAGGCTTTACGCTTACGATGATGCGCGACTGGCTCTCGGAAAACAGGAGCGCGTCGTTTCGCCTGGAAACAGGCTTCACGCTGACTACGGCGCCCAGCTTCTTGTCCGGATTACTGATGCAGCATTCGGCCAAGGCGACTGCGAGGCCTCCCTCGGAACAGTCATGCGCAGAGCGCACCAGGCCTTTTTCAATCGCCTCCAGCGCCGTCTTCTGCACGCCCTTCTCCAGTTTCAGGTCGATGGCCGGACATTTCCCTTTCTTCAAACCATGAACGGTCTTGAGGTACTCACTCCCTCCCAGTTCTTCCTTGTTCTTTCCCAAAAGCACGATGACGTCTCCGGCGCTTTTGAAATACTGGGTGGTTATGGTAGCCCTGTCATTTATTACTCCCACCATGCCGACGATCGGCGTGGGGTCGACCGAGCCCTTGGGATTTTCGTTGTTGAAGCTGACGTTGCCGCTGACCACCGGGGTGTTGAGGGCCTTGCAGGCCTTGGTGATCCCCAATGCCGCCTGTTTGAACTGCCAGAACACTTCGGGATTCTTGGGATTACCGAAGTTGATCCCGTCGGTGATCGCGAGCGGTTTTGCCCCGGAGCAGACCAGGTTGCGCGCTGCTTCGGCTACGGCGATCTCGCCGCCCTTGAACGGGTCAAGGTAGCAATACGTCGAGTTGCAGTCGGTGGTAACGGCGACTGCCTTCCTGGTCCCGGGGACGGCTGCCACGCCTGCGTCAGAACCGGGCCCGAGCACAACATTTTTTGCCGCGGCAGGATCTGCATGCTTGAAGACCCAGCCTTTGCTGGCGATCGTAGGATTGCTCAATAGTCTGAGCAGCGCGCCTTTAAGGTCTTTCGGCTGCTTAATACCCGACAGATTCAGCTGATTAGCCTTGACCAGATATTTCGGTTTGGCGGTCTTACGGTGGTACACCGGGGCCTCGACCAATGCAGCGGCAGGGACTTCGGCAACCACTCTGCCGTTCTCCTTTACCCGCACCATGCCGTCGCCGGTGACCGTACCGATCACGTCAACCGGAACGTTCCATTTGGCGAGGATGCGCTTGACATCATCCAGTTTGCCCTTTTCGACGATCACCAGCATTCTTTCCTGGGATTCGGAAAGCATCACCTCGTACGGGCTCATGTTCTCGGACTTGCGCGGTATGAAAGCGAGGTCGATCTCCATGCCGGTCTTTGCCTTATGCGAAGTCTCACAGGTAGAACAGGTAAGACCCGCAGCGCCCATATCCTGCATGCCGATGACCAATCTCTTGTCCATCAATTCCAGGCATGCCTCCCGTAAGACCTTACCCATCTTCGGGTCGCCGATAGCCACTGCCGAACTTTTCGCGGCAGCCTCTTCGGAGAGCCCCGCAGAAGCAAAGGCAGCTCCTTCGACGCCGTCGGTACCCGTCGGCCCGCCGACGATAAGCACCAGATTCCCGATGCCGCGAGCCTGTGCCTTGACGAGCTCCTTGTTCTTGACGATACCCACGGTCATGGCGTTCACCAGCGGATTGCCTTCAAACGATTCGTCGAAATAGATCTCTCCGCCTAAAACCGGGATCCCGACGACATTGGCATAATCCGTAAAACCCTTGATGATGTTCTTGAACAGGAATTTTACGCGATCGTTCTCCAGGCGGCCGAGCCGCAGGGAATCCAGGAGTCCTATCGGACGGGCGCCCATGGTAAAAATGTCCCTGATACACCCGCCGCCGCCGGTCGCAGAAGCGGCATAGGGTTCGACTGCCGACGGGTGATTATGCGATTCCACCTTGAACACGACCCCGAGGCCTCCTCCGATATCTACGACGCCGGCATTCTCTCCGGGGCCCTGGATGACCTGCTTGCCTTTGGTGGGGAAGAGTTTGAGCACCGGCTTTGAGTTCTTGTACGAGCAGTGCTCGCTCCACATCGCGGAGAACATCCCCAGCTCCGTATAATTAGGTTCTCTGCCCATGCGTTTCTTTATCATCCCGTACTCTTCCATCGTCAGGCCCTGTTTCTCGACTACTTCCCGCGTGATCCTGACGTCGTTGTCAGACATGCACGACTCCTTTCTGTTAAAAAGTGCCCGGGAATCCGTTACTCCTTGATTTCATCTTAAGCGGGGGAAACCGTTTTAGGGAAGGATTGAAGCCGCCCTTGACTCCATCGTCTCTTTTTGTTCCTTCTGTACGACCAACTATAGACCGACCCTGCGAAAAATGGTTTTGACGTGACGCAGGTAATAATTCAGATTCATGAC